>DZBS01000009.1:44401-47045 GCA_022729995.1 Draconibacterium orientale
AATAATTGAATAATTGAATAATTGTATAATTGTATAATTGTATAATTGTATAATTATTATATTCGCCGAATAAAAATTTTAAATATCTATGTGTAAATTTATCAGAATAACTTTTATATTAATATTTCTACTAATAATAAGCATTAGCTTGTATTCTCAGCACGTTGAGGCACAAGAAATGCGTGCCGTTTGGATTGCAACCGCAAAAAACATTGATTACCCGAGCAACAAATACTTAACTTCCGAACAACAACAAAAGGAGTTTACAGATATTCTTGATATGTATCAAAAAATTGGTATGAATGCAATAATGTTTCAAATTCGTCCGGCTGCCGATGCTTTTTATCCGTCGCCTTACGAACCGTGGTCGGAATGGTTAACGGGCAATCAAGGTAAAGCTCCCGACCCATATTATGACCCTTTGAAATTTATGATTGACGAAACACATAAACGCGGAATGGAGTTTCATGCTTGGATAAATCCTTTTAGAGCTGTTGCAAATATTGAAACTGCCGATATTGCCGAGAATCATATTACAAAAACAAATCCCGAATGGTTTTTTACTTACGGAATAAATACTTATTTTAATCCCGGAATTCCTGAAGTAAGAAATTATGTTACTGAAGTTATTGATTACGTTGTCAGAAATTATGATATCGACGGTGTTCATTTCGATGATTATTTTTATCCGTATCCCGTTAAAGACGAAAATAACAGTATTATTCCGGTTCCCGATAATGCTACTTTCGGTAAATACGGAAATTCTTATAATAATATTGAAGATTGGCGACGTAATAACATGAACCTTTTTATAAAAGAAGTAGCCGACAGTATTAAAAATATTAAACCATATTTAAAATTTGGAATTGCACCATCGGGAGTTTGGCGAAACAAATCTCGCGACCCCGAAGGCTCAGATACTCGCGGCTTTGAACATTATGATTATTTATATGCTGATGTTGTATCTTGGCTGAAAAACGGTTGGATTGATTATGTTGCACCGCAAATATATTGGAACATTGGTTACAAATATGCCGACTACAAAACTCTTGTTGAATGGTGGAATAACCATACTTACGGAAGACATCTTTATATCGGACAAGGTGTTTATATGGCCGATACTAACTCTACAAATCCTGCTTGGCGAAACCCGCAAGAATTGCCAAACCAAATGAGAATTAACCGTGAATATTCTAATGTGAAAGGAAGTATTTTTTATAAGACAGATTCGTTTAAGAAAAATGTAATGGGATTTAACGACTCATTACGCACGGAATTTTATGCTTATTCTGCAACAACGCCTGTTATGGCATGGCTTCCGCCAAGAAATATTATAAAACCCGACACAAATGTTGTTATTATTGCCGAAGTTGATAATGTGAAACCGCTTGCTCCAACCGATATTTGGGTTACCAAAATGGGAGCGTGGTATCGTTTGTCGTGGGTTGTAGCGCCCAAAGGTAAAGAAAAATTTGAAGACGAAGCAGTTAAGTTTAAAGTATATAAATTCTCCGGGTTCACCTCAAAATATGTAACCGACGACGATTTATATCTGGAAACCGACAAGAATTATATAATGATAAAGAAAACCGGTTTTATGTTTAAGAAAGAATATTCGTTCACTGTTACCGGAATCGACAAAGCCGGAAATGAAAGCAAAGCAGGAAAAACAGTTTATATTAAATTGAAGAAAAAGTAGGGTTTAGATAAGAGACGTGAGATATGTGATATGAGATTTCAGTGACAAATTGCTTATTACTTTTGAAGTTCTTAGCAATTAATCGAAGTATATGACCAAAACCTATTATTCAATCTAAAACTTTTTTTGTCTCAAATCTCATATCTCATATCTCATATCTCATACCTCACGTCTCTGCTAAAACTCCCTCAACGACATATCGCTTCCTTTGTGCATTTCATACCAAAACTCAATAGATGCTTTGTTTTTATCGGCACTAAAAGCATCAAACCATTTGTTGAATTCCGGATTGTCGGTTTTCTCAACAAGTTTTTGTCGATTGATAAATGAATTAACAAAATCTACATTTCGCTCGCTTTCCCAAAATACTGAAGAGTTACGACTGCTTAAGCGACTGGATGTCATTTTGTTTCGCAAAATATATTCGTCTTTAATATTCCATAGTGAACCTATAATTTCCGGAATCATTTCTTCTGCCCATTTTCTGTGAAAACGACAGAATCCCATATTGTCAGAAATAAATTCGTTCTTCATCGAGTCGGCATTTTTCTTTCCAAGGTCGTAAGGAGTTATAAAATCGTTTCCGTAATACATAAAATATTTTCCGGCAATAGGCATTGGCGACAAAACTCCGGGAGTCCAATATTGATTTGGAACCATCCAGCCTTTGCGAGCAAACGAATTAAATACAAATTTGTTTATAATATCTTTATTCTTGTTTCGCGAAAGATGTCGTGCAAGTTTGCGTGCACCTTCGGCGAAATTCATTAATCCTTTTTTGTTCACTATAGAATCCAACAATTCAACACCAACTTGAGCATTTGTGTTTGAATCGTCAATAAGATTAAAATTTTTGTGATTGAAAACAGGTTTTGTTTTTATTCCTACATCTTCCATGCTCAAAAGATTTTCGTCAACACATTCTATCAGCCAAGCCAAAACACC
>DZBS01000081.1 GCA_022729995.1 Draconibacterium orientale
ATTTTATAACTTTCTAATAATTAATGAAAAAAAGAATAGCTATACTCGGCTCAACAGGCTCAATAGGAACGCAAGCACTTGAAGTAATCGGAAAACAATCCGAATATTTTATTTGCGAAATTCTTGTAGCAGGAAACAATGCTGATTTACTTATCAAACAAGCAATTGAATTTAAACCCGGAACAGTTGTAATTGCCGACGAATCAAAATATGAATATGTAAAAAATGCTCTTCAAAAATATGATATTAAAGTTTTTGCCGGACAAGAATCTGTAAATCAAATTGTAGAATCAACCGAAATTGATATTGTATTAACCGCAATGGTTGGTTTTTCGGGATTAATTCCTACGATAAATGCAATAAAAGCAAAAAAGAATATTGCTTTGGCAAACAAAGAAACACTTGTTGTTGCCGGCGAAATAATTCAGAAACTTGCATTTGAAAATAAAATAAATATTTATCCGGTTGATTCTGAACATTCTGCAATATTTCAATGTTTGGCCGGAGAATTTAATAACGAAACAGAGAAAATATATTTAACAGCTTCAGGCGGTCCGTTTAGAGGAAAAGATTATAACTTTTTGAAAAACGTAACCAAAGAACAAGCTCTTAAACACCCAAATTGGGATATGGGAGCAAAAATTACAATTGATTCGGCAACGCTTATGAATAAAGGCTTGGAAGCAATTGAAGCAAAATGGCTTTTTGGTTTATCGCCCAAACAAATAGACGTAATTGTTCATCCGCAATCAATAATTCATTCAATTGTTCAGTTTACCGACGGATCAATGAAAGCACAAATGGGATTGCCCGATATGAAATTGCCAATTCAACACGCATTAAGTTATCCGGACAGATTAAAAAGCGATTTTGCACGATTTAACTTTTTGGATTATCCGCAATTAACATTTGAAAAAGCCGACACAGAAAATTTTAAATGTTTAAATATTGCATACAAAGCAATGGAAGAAGGCGGAAATGTTGCATGTGCAATGAATGCGGCAAACGAAATTGCAGTTTCAAAATTTTTAAACGATAAAATAAAATTTCTCGAAATATCTGAGATAATTGAAACATCAATTCAAAAAATAAAATATATTAAAAACCCTACAATAAAAGATTTATTGGAAACAGATAAAGAAACAAGAATAATAACATCGGAAATTTCCGAAAAAATAAAAATTAAATCATAAAACACAGGAAATGGGAATATTAACACAAATATTACAATTATTATTAAGTTTATCAATATTGGTAATTTTTCATGAATTCGGACATTTTGCTTTTGCCAAAATATTCAAAACCAGAGTTGAAAAATTCTATTTATTTTTTGATCCTTGGTTTTCATTATTCAAAATAAAATATAAAGATACCGAATACGGAATGGGTTGGTTGCCGCTTGGCGGATATGTCAAAATATCCGGAATGATAGACGAATCCATGGATAAAGAACAACTTAAACAACCCGAACAACCATGGGAATTTAGAGCAAAACCGGCTTGGCAACGCCTTTTAATTATGCTTGGCGGTGTTTTGGTAAATTTTATTCTTGCGGCTTTAATTTATATAGCAATTTTATACACTTGGGGCGAAGAATATATTCCAAACCAAAATGTAAAATATGGAATTCATGCCGACAGTACTGCGCATAAATTAGGTTTTCAAGACGGCGATAAAATATTAAGCATAAACGACAAAGATATTGTAAAGTTTGACAATATAATGTCGCAAATAATACTTGATCCGCCACAAAAAGTAAAAATCGACAGAAATGATTCCATAGTAGAAATATCAATAGAAAAATCTGATATTAACACAATAATTGAAGCAAAAAGCAGAATTATTGAACCAAGATTTTCGTTCAAAATTGCAGCATTTTCAAAAGATTCAAATGCTAAAAAAGCCGGATTGGAAATTGGTGATTTGCTTGTAAAACTTAACGGAAAAGAACTTAAATATTACGATGAATATTCAAAATATTTAAAATCAAATCCCAATAAAAAAGTAAAAATTTCGGTTTTAAGAAACGGCGATACTATTGATTATGAATTTCTTACAAACAAAGAAGGAATGATTGGAGTTCAACCTGTTGCATTTAACGAAATTGATTTTAATCATCAAGATTACACTTTTTTTGAATCTTTCCCTGCCGGAATTAAAAAAGGCAAAAAAATGACAATTGATTATTTTAAACAATTAAAATTAATTTTTAGTCCCGAAACCGGAGCCTACAAATCAGTTGGAAGTTTTGTAACAATTGGAAATATGTTTTCAAAATCATGGGATTGGTTTGCTTTTTGGACAATGACGGCGTTTTTGTCGATAATTTTGGGAGTAATGAATTTATTGCCAATTCCGGCTCTTGACGGCGGACATGTTGTTTTTGTTTTATATGAAATGATAACCGGAAGAAAACCCGGAGATAAATTTTTGGAATATGCTCAAATTACAGGTTTTGTAATTTTAATATTGATAATGGTGTATGCACTCAAAAATGATTTCGTAAATTACATATTTTAGTTTTAACTTTGTAGAAATTTTAAATTACCAAAAAATGAATTTATTTATATTTAACTTTGTAGGACCTTGGCAAATTATTTTAATTGTTATTGTTGTTCTTTTGATTTTTGGAGGTAAAAAAATTCCGGAATTAATGAAAGGATTAGGACAAGGAATGAAAGAATTTAAAAATGCCGTTAAACCTGATGATGAAAAAGAATTGGAAAGCAAAAAAGAAACAAAAAAAACTGATACAGATATTACAGAATAAAAAGAACGTTTCTTTAGCAGAATAAGATTTTCCAAAGAATTTTTTATGGCTGTTTAAAAACAAAAGGAGAAATTATTTTAATAAAAGATTTCTCCTTTTTGATTATACCAAAATAATTCAATAATTTTATCTAAATTGAAAATTTCTTTAAGATGAACAAAATAATTATTTTTCTTATTTCAATTATAATTTTTACTTCTTGCAACGAAGATAAATACCGAAGCGTTCCTCAATCAACAGGAACTCCCGGACATATTTTAGTAATTACATCATCTTCAAATTGGAATGGAGAAATAGGAAAAGGACTTCAAAATATCTTAAAAAACGAATTTTCAGGATTACCTCAATCCGAACCGCTTTTCAATGTTTCAACAGTTTCGGAAGAAGCATTTTCAAATCTTTTACACAGAACAAGAAACATATTAATAACCGATATTTCTATAAATAACAAAGAACCAAAAATATCTGTTGCTTACAATTCTTGGGCAAATCCTCAAATTGTGATGACAATTAGAGCAAAAGATAAACAAGAATTTTTATCAATAATTAAAAATAACTCCGCAAAAATTGTTTCATATTTTGAAAAAGCCGAAAGAGACAGACTAATTAAAACTTATACAGAATTAAAAGACGAAAAAATTATTTTGAGCATACAAAAAAGTAAGAATATATATTTAACAGTTCCAAAAGGATTTAAGAAAGATGTTGATTCTTCGGGCTATATGTGGATAAGCAGAGAAACTCCGCGTTTAAGCCAAGCATTTTTAATTTGGTCATATCAATACAAAGATACATCGCAACTTAATCGTGAAAAGCTTTTAAATGCACAAGATTCTTTAACTCAAAAATTTGTTCCCGGTCCAAAAAAAGGAACATTTATGATTGCAGAAAGAAGATTTCCAATTGTTTCAAAAGAATTTGAATTGAACGGAAATATTGCTGTTGAAATGCGAGGATTATGGCATGTTGACAGTAAAGATGTTTTTATGGGCGGTCCGTTTTTAAGCATAACAACAATTGACAAAAAACGTAACAGAATTGTTACAGTTTATTCATATATATACGCCGGAAAGCAAGACAAACGTAACTTTGTAAGACAAATGGAAGCCGTTTTGTATACCTTAAAAATATTATAGAAAACCGAATAAATCAAAATCGTAATAAAAATTCAAAATTTTAGGACGATTTTTTAATTTATAATTTTCAAAGTTTTAAATGCTTTTAAAGTTAAATCAATTCTAACAACGGCGAATTTTTCCATATCAAAATTACTTTCGGGTTCAACATTTGTTGCAAAAAAATATACTTTATTCTGTTTTTCGATATAACCTACAAACCAACCGTTATTATTTCCTTGCCTGACAGACCAGCCGGTTTTTCCTCTAAGAATATAATTTTGAGTAGAATCTTTTAGCATTATTTTCTTCATAATATTTTCGGTTCTCACAGAAATTGAAAGTTCAGAAAAGTAAAATTTTCTTAAAAACTCAATTTGTTGAAAAGAATTAATTGTTGATTTTCCTTCCAGCCAAAATAAATCTATATTTGAAGAGTCAACAAACATATTTCCGTAATCGAATTTTGAAAGATATTCACTCATTCGCTTCACTCCTATTTTCCTTGCAATTTCCTGATAACAAGGAACACACGAAATTTGAAATGCTTCTTTGAAAATCATATCTTTATCCCAAATAGAAAGCCTTCTTTGTTTTCCGTCCCATAAAAATAAAGTGCTGTCGTCAACAACAACATTAGTTTCAAGAGCAATTATCGAATTTGGAATTTTAAAAGTTGAAGCAGGCAAATGACCTGTTTTTGCCAATTTAAAATCATTTGAAAAGAATTCATTATTTTCAAAATCAAAAATTAGAATTGAACCATTTACACCCGATGAATCGATGATTTTTTGAAATTCGGATACAATTGTATTTTTGGGCAAACTAATTTCGGTTTTATTTTTTGTTTTTGTCTGACATGAAAAAAAGAATATTGCCGTGAAAACAAATAAAAAAGTTTTAATTTGATGATTTTTAAAGAATTTTCTAAATTTTGCAAAAATATTTTTGGATTTTAGCTCGTTCAATCTTGAAACAATTTCGATATTATTCGAAGAATCTTTGTTCAATATTTCCCAAATTTTACTCCAACCTAAAAAACCGCCAATATTTCTGTCGTCAATATAAACATCGGCGTAAATTTTACGACTTTTTCCGGATTCAGAAATATTTTCATCAGGGAAATTTGCATTAACAGCAAAAAATTCTATTCCGTTTGATTTACAAAAATTAACGGCATCGTCAAGATAAATGCCGGTTCTGTATGTCCAAAGAATTAATTTGTGATTTTGCTTTTGAAGTTCTTTAAGTGTTTCAAAGGCAAACAATTTTGTTTTACCGATTTTTGGATATTCATGTTCAACAATTGTTCCGTCAAAATCTACAGCAATAGTCATATTATCAAATTTTTACGAAAAAAAGCACCCCTGTTTGGAGTGCTCTTAACCTTTTTATTAACCTAAACCTTAAAACTATGAAAACCAATATCAATGATAAACGGTTTACATCATTGTAAAAGCAAATTTAGTTTAAAATATTGTTAAGTTCAAACAAATATTCTTAATAAATGTTAAACTTCATAATTTTCAATATTTTTAAATACATCAACTAATTTTTAATAATCATTTTACTAAAATAAATTTTATCATTAATACTGATTTTAATGAAATAATTTCCTGTTTTTTGGTTTTTTATTTCAATTTTATCTGTGTTAAAATAAATTTCTTTTAAAATATTTCTTCCTACAAAATCATAGATTTCGAGTTTTATTAAATCATTTCTTTCTTTGAAATTGATAAAAAATTTTCCGTTTGAAGGATTTGGAAATACGGATATTCCGCTATTTTCATCAATATCGGAAACATCACTGTATCCGTATCTGATAATAACGTCATCAAAAGAAAAACATCCGAGATGTTCAATTGTCCACCTAAAAACATTTTCGTCAATACCCAAAGCTGTTAAATTACTAAACGGATTATTAATTTCTTCAATAATTCCGGTTCCGCTTAATAAACTCCATGTTCCGGTTGAATTTTCGGGAAGAATTGCATTCATTTGAGAAAAAGGCATTGTAACATATTGGTCGGTTCCGGCATCGGCTAAAACTGAATTATTAAATATTGAAACATCATCTGAAACAACACAATCTACGGCATTTATAGTCCATCTGAAAGTATTTTGTCCGTTGCTTAATTCTGTAACATTTGTTTGATAAAGAGTATTGTTATCAAACAAACCGTCTCCGCCAAGTTCTGTCCATTCTCCTGTCCAATTATAAACAGGAATATTTCCGCTTAATGTTGAAAAATTTTCACAAATATTATCGTCTTCACCTGCATTTGAAAATGCTCTGTAAATATTCACATCGTCATAAGCATGAGCACCGTTAATTGTAACATGCCACCTGTATGTATTTAAACCTTCACCGATATTTCTCACATAAGTTCCTGCATCGTTAATATTGTCAAAAGTTCCTTGTCCGGCAATTAATTCCCAATATTGCGGATCACCGGATTGATTCATTGCCGATAATTTTGTATCAATATCGCAAACAGTTTTGTCGCTTCCGGCATTCGGAATAAAATTAAAAACATAAATATTTACAAGGTCGTAAGCTTTGCATCCGTTAAAATCTACTTCCCACCTAAATTCTTGATTTCCTGTAGGCATTGAATCTACAACCGATGTAGGCGAGTAACGATCTTCAACATCTCCGCTTCCTGCATTTATAAACCAAATTCCGGTTCCTGTTGGCGGTAAAATTGCTTCAAAAGAAGTTGCGGTAACAAAATAATCCAAAGTTTGGTCGGGTCCGGCATAAGCATCAAAACTTTTATTTGTAACTGTAACAAGCGAACCGTTATTACTGCATCCGTTTTGAAAAACAGTCCATTTTAAAACATTATCGCCTCTTGTTAAATTTGTAACTTGAGTAGAATTTAATGAAGAGTTTGCAAAAGTTGCAGTTCCCGACTCAACAGACCAAATTCCGTAACCGCCCAAATCGGGCTCGTCGGCAACCATTGTAGTGTAATTATAACAAGTTTGAATATCTGCACCTGCGGTAACATTCACAAAATTGTTGTAAATAATAATATCATCACTCGAAATACAAGGTGCATTGGTAGTTGTCCAACTTAAAGTATTTGGACCTAAAGCAAGATTTGAAATTGTTGTTGAATAACTTGTAGGGCTTGAAATAGTTCCGCCGCCACCTAAAAGTGTCCAAAGACCTGTTCCTGCAGTTGGTTGATTTGCTAAAAGCGTAGCAGTATTGTCGCAAACAGTTTGATTTGGTCCTGCATTTGCAATAACCATATCCATATAAATTTTTACGTCTTTATAAAAAGTGCAACCGTTTTTAGTAACAGTCCATCTAAAAGTATTTAAAGAATTGCTCGGCATTTGACTAACAGTTGTTGCATAATTTGTTAAAGTAGAAAAAACAGCGTATCCGGATTGAACAGACCAAATTCCGGTTCCGGGTGTAGGATTCGTGCCTGTTAAATTTGCAGAAGTTGTGCAAACATGTTGTGTAATTCCTGCAGAAACAGTAAATTCATAATCAACAATATTCACATCGTCAGAATCAACGCAACCGTCTCCGCTAACCGACCATCTAAAAGTATTTATTCCGGGAAATAATCCGGAAACAGCTGTTGTATAATTTGTAGGCGATGAAATTGTTCCGCCGCCGCTCAATAAAGACCAAGAACAAATTACACCTGCAATTTGTGCATTTCCGGATAATGTTGCTGTTGGTCCGCAAGTTGTTTGATCAGGGCCTGCGTCAGAAAAAACAGTTTTTCGAGTAATGTCAAAACTATATGAACTTATACAACCGCTTTTATTTATTGTCCATTTTAAATTATTTATACCAACAGCCAAATTTCTTGCATAAGTATTTGTTGAAGTAGAATTATCAAAAGTTCCGCTTCCGCTGACTAAAGTCCAGAATCCTGTTCCTCCCGAAGGCGGAGAATTTCCCCAAATCTGAGCAAAATCCTCGCAAATAGCAGTTACACCAAGAACTCCGCCTGAAGCCGGTGTGTAATTATTTGTTATAATAACTTCGTCAGAAGCAAAACAAATTCCTTTAGAAATTGTCCATTTATATTTATTTACGGGAAATGTTATTCCGGTTACGGAAGTGTTATATGTTTGAGTTACGAAAGTTCCCGAGCCTGCGTTTAGAGACCATAAACCGGTTGCTCCGGAAGCAGGAATATCAGCATTCAAAATCGTTGAAGTTCCGCAAATTGTTTGATATGTTCCTGCATAAGCTGTTACGAAATTATTTGTAACTGTTACATCATCATATTTTGAACAAGTTCCTTGCAAAATATTCCATCTGTAGATATTTTGATTTAACCCGATATTTGTAACATCAGTTTGATTTGACAATGAATTTTGAAAAGTTCCTGTTCCTGAAACAACAGACCAATATCCGGTTCCAATTTCAGGAAGAACCGCAGATATAGTTGTTGAAAAACCGCAAATTTCTTGAGTTAATCCGGCATCGGAACCCGATGGAGAACTATTTGTAATGCTGACGTAATCAACATTTGAACATCCGCTGTATGTAATTGTCCAAGCAAATGTATTTAAGCCTTGCAATAATGATGAAACGGATGAATTATAATTAGAAGGAAAATTTATTGTTGCTGCTCCGGAAATTACCGACCATAAACCGGAACCGTTTACAGGAATATTTCCTTGTAAATCATAAGAATAATCACAAATTGTGCTGTCGATTCCGGCATATACGTATATATAATTATAAAAAACAGAAACCTCATCAGATGTAGAACATAAATTTTTGGTGATTGTCCACATTAAAACATTGTTTCCGGGAGTTAATGAACTGACAGTTGTATTGTAATTATTTGCATTCACAAAATTTCCGGTTCCGGAAGTTACAGACCAGAGTCCGGTTCCTTGAACGGGATTATTTCCATATAAAATTGTTGAAGAATTGCAAACAGGAAAATCGGCTCCGGCACTTGCTGTTGTTGGTTTATCGGAAGTAATTATAACAATATCATAATCGCTGCAAATTCCTTTATAAACAGACCACATAAAAGAATTTGTTCCGGGTGCTATACTTGAAACATTGGAACTGAAATTTGAGGGAGTTTCAATTTGCGGAGTTCCTGCTGATGCAATTACAGTCCAAACTCCGGTTCCGGGCGAAGGATTTGTTGCTGTAATTAATAAATTATCAAAACATATTGTAGTATCGTTTTGAGCAGTAGCTTTAATGTAATTATTCGTTACTGTAATTGAATCTTTTGAAAAACAAATTCCGCGAGAAATTTTCCATTCAAAAATATTATCACCTATTCCCAAATCTGAAACATCTGATGTATAGTTTGTGTGATTTAAAATTGTTCCCAAGCCGGAAATTTTAGTCCAAAGTCCGGTTTCCGAAGATAAAAAAACATTTCCTATAAGTGTGTAATTGGAGGAACAAACTTCGTCTGTAGGACTAACATTTGCAGGTGTTGTTGTATTATTTGTAATAATAATTTCGTCGGAAAAAGATAATGTTCCGTTTGAAACAGTCCATCTTAATTCGGTAATTCCTATTACCAAACCTGTAACTGTAGTTTTGGCATAAGTAGGATTTGAAATTGTGCAAGCACCGCTGTTTATAGTCCAAATTCCCGAATAACCGGGCCAAGTAGGAATATTTGCGTCCATTGTTGTAGAACTTCCGCAAATCTCTTGGTCGCTTCCGGCATTTGCCGACTGCGAATAAGAAAAAGAAAAAGGAAATATCAGAAAAAGTAACACAAATCCTGAACTTATAGTGAAAAAGAATAATTTATTCATATCAGTTTATTAATCTATATATAATTAACGGACAATTATTTTTGTTGATTTGTTGCGTTTACTAAAAATCAAATTGCAATTGTATTGGCACCCAAATTTCGTCATTGTTGAAATTTGAAACTTGTAAACCGAGTAATCTTACAGGCATGTATGAAAAATCAACAGAATCAACTAATTCCAAAGCATTTTTCATAATGTCGTCATAAGAATCAATGGCAAAATTATCTGTTTTACTTCTTGTAATTTGCTTAAAATCTGAATATTTAATTTTCAAAGTTAGTGTTTTTCCAAAATTTTGATTTTTTGAACATCTTGAAAAAACCTTTTCTGCCAATTTTTCAATATTAGTTATAATTTCATTTATATTCAAAATATCATTTTCAAAAGTTCGTTCTGCTCCGGTTGATTTTATAATTCTATCAGGATTAACGGGTCTGTTGTCAATTCCTCTTGAAATATTATAAAAATATTCACCCGATTTTCCAAAATTACGATTTAAAAATTCTAAATCACATTTTTTCAAATCCAATCCGCAATGAATAGCAAGTTTGTGCATTTTTAGAGCAGTAACCGGACCAACACCAAAAAATTTTTCAACGGGCAATTTCTCAATAAATTCTACTGCCATTTTGGGTTCAATAACAAAAAGTCCGTCGGGTTTATTATAATCCGACGCAATTTTTGCAAGAAATTTATTGTAAGAAACTCCTGCAGAAGCAGTAAGATTTGTTTCGTCTTTAATCAATTTCTTAATTTTTTTGGCAATAATTGTAGCCGAAGGAATATTAAATTTATTTTCGGTTACATCAAGAAAGGCTTCATCTATTGACAGCGGTTCAACAAAATCTGTAAATCTGAAAAAAATTTCTTTTATTTGATTAGAAACTTTAACATATTGCTCAAAATTTGGTTTAGCAAAGATTAAATGCGGGCATTTCTTTTTAGCAATTTTTGACGGCATTGCAGATTTAACTCCATATAATCTGGCTTCGTAACTTGCAGTTGAAATAACTCCTCTATCGGTATTTCCGCCTACAGCAAGAGGTTTTCCTCTAAATTTAGGATTATCTCTCTGCTCAACAGAAGCAAAAAAAGCATCCATATCAATATGAATTATTTTACGTGAAACAGACATAAGCCAAAATTACAAATTTTTAACCCAATTTGTTCAGAAAAATTAAAGAAACGATTAATGTTTTTCAAATCTCTAATTGAATAATTTGGATTAATTATATATACGTATTTTCCACAAATATGTTTTCATTCTTTCAATACGATTTTCAAATATAAAAAAAAAATAAGATTCAGATTTTCAATGTAAAAGATATTGTAATTAGATATTTTTTTGATACTTTTGAAAAAAAAACATCGTTTATGACTTTAGATGAACTAACCGCAATTTCCCCGATTGACGGACGTTACAGAGAAAAAACCGAGTTATTGGACAAATATTTTTCGGAATTTGCTTTGATAAAATATAGAGTGAAAGTTGAAATTGAATATTTTATTTCTCTTTGTGAACTTCCTTTACCGCAACTTTCTTCAATAGAGAAAAAAACTTTCAGAAAATTAAGAGAAATAACCCAAAATTTCTGTTTGGAAGATGCAAGAAAAATTAAAGAAATTGAAAAAACTACAAACCACGACGTTAAAGCAGTTGAATATTTTTTGAAAGAAGAATTTGACAAACGTAACATGTCTGAATTTAAAGAATTTATTCATTTCGGATTAACATCTCAAGATATAAATAACACAGCAATTCCGCTTTCTTTGCAGGATTCGGTTTCGGAAGCATATTTGCCTTTATTGCAAGAAGTTTTGTCGATACTTTTTGAACTAACAGAAAAATGGCATGAAATACCAATGCTCGCACGAACTCACGGACAACCCGCGTCGCCCACTCGTTTGGGAAAAGAAATAGAAGTTTTTACAGAACGAATAAGAAAACAAATTTCGCAACTTTCGATGATTCCGTTTTCGGCAAAATTTGGAGGTGCAACAGGTAATTTTAATGCGCATTTTGTTGCATATCCGAATATTGATTGGATACAATTTGCAAATACATTTGTTAATCATGTTTTAAATTTAGACCGTTCGCAAACAACAACTCAAATTGAGCATTACGATAATTTAGCTGCTTTTTTTGATAATTTAAGAAGAATAAATGTAATTTTAATTGACTTATGCAGAGATATTTGGACATATATTTCAAACGATTATTTTAAATTGAAAATTAAAACGGGAGAAATTGGCTCGTCGGCAATGCCTCATAAAGTAAATCCTATAGATTTTGAAAATGCCGAAGGAAATTTAGGAATTGCAAATGCAATTTTCGACCACTTTTCAAATAAACTTCCAATTTCCAGATTACAAAGAGATTTAACGGATTCAACGGTTTTGAGAAATATAGGAGTTCCGCTCGGACATACATTTATTGCTTTAAAATCGCTGTTAAAAGGACTTTCAAAATTAGAACTAAACCAAGAAAAAATTGAAAAAGACTTGAATGATAATTATATTGTTATTTCGGAAGGAATTCAAACTGTTTTGAGAAGAGAAAAATATCCGCAACCTTATGAAGCTCTTAAAGAATTGACAAGAAAAAATATTAAAATAACAAAATCAAATTTTGACGAGTTTATTGATAATTTGAATGTTTCGGAAAATATAAAATCCGAACTTAAAAAGATTACACCACAAAATTATACGGGAATATAATTACTGTTTTTCTGAAAATTCGGAAATATTTACGCTTATTTAAACTCTGAAACCGATAACTAAAATATCATCAATTTGTTTAAACTTTTCACCTTTCATGTTTAAATGATTTTGCCATTCGATAATATTTTTATCAAAAATTTCTTTTTGCTGTTTCATGTTCAATTTGTAATTATTCATAATCAATTCGCCAAAACGTTTCGACATAAATTTACGACCTTCTTCGCCTCCAAATTGATCAACATATCCGTCGGAAAACATATAAACGGCATCGCCTCTTTTTAAATCTATAATTTGATTTGAAAAATGTCCTTCTTCTTTATAATGAATACCAACAGGCATTCTGTCGGCAGCATATTTAACAAGATTGTTTTCTCTAACCAAAAGAATCGGGTTGTTTGCACCTGCATATTGCATTTTCATGTTCGGGAAATCAATAATACAAAGCGACATATCCATTCCGTCTTTTGCATCTGAATCTTTTCCGGTTTGTCGCAGCGATTTTTTAACGGCTAATCTTAATTCGTCCAGAATTTCTGAAGCAATAATTTCTTTACCGCCCGAAGTATCAATTTTGTTAACAATTTCATTAAGAAACGATGTTCCCAATAAACTCATAAATGCGCCGGGAACGCCGTGTCCGGTGCAATCGGCTGCCGTTATTATAATTTTACCTTCTTTTTTTGTAGCCCAATAATAATCTCCGCTTACTATATCTCTGGGTTTATAAAGCACAAAATATTCGTAAAGCAAAGAATCCAAATATTCAACAGGCGGAAGAACTGCTTGTTGAATTCTTTGAGCATAAATAATGCTGTCGGTTATATGTTTATGTTGTTCTGCAATAATTTCGGTTTGTTCAATTGCATAATCTCTTTGTTGCTCGATTTCTTCTTTTTGAGCGTTAATTTCTGCATTTTTTTCTTCCAGAAGAATATTTGCACGTTGTTTACTTCTATAACTTCTGAAAACAATATATGCAATTAAAATCATAAAAGCTAAAGCCACAACAAAGAAATAAGTAGTAATTTTTTGTCTTTTAATGTCGGACTTAAAAAGTTCTTCTCTTTTTTGTTTTTCCAGTTGTTGCAATTTTTCTTTCTTATCAAATTCAAACTGCATTGCAATTTGTGTTAGCTTTTTTGTGTTTGCGGCATTTTGCAGAGAATCCTTTAATTCTATTGCAATTTTTTGAAAATCATAAGCTTTTTTATAATTCCCTAATTTTGAATAAACTGCCGATATTTGCGAACTTGATTCTTTTTCAATTTCGCTTGCATTAATTTCTTTAGCCAATAAATATGAATTTTCAAAATATCTTCTTGCTTCATTAAAATTTTTAATATACATAAAATATTGTCCTATAGAGGTATATATTCCGGCAACATTATATTTACTACCAATTTGTTCATAAAGAGTTAAGCTTCTCGTAAAATATTGATATGATTTATCATATTCGCCTCTTTGCGAGTAATTTAAACCTATTGCTTCTTCAACTTGAGCTAAGAAATAAGTATTTTCAATTTCAATACTAAGTTTTTTGCATTTATTAAAAAAATTTAGGGCAGAATCTGCTAATTCAATATTCTTTTGATTGTCTTTGAACTTTTCGAAATAAATATTCCCGATATAAAGATAGTCTTGAGCCATTCCGGATTTATTACCGAGTTCTGTTTCAATAACTAAACTTTTATTGAAATATTCTAAGGCAGATTTTCGTTCTTTAATTCCTTGCTCGTTGTATACAAGCCCGATAGCGCCGTATACTGCGGCAATTCCTGCTTTATCTTTTAGTTCTTCTCTGATTTTAAGACTTTTAAAATAATAATCAAGTGCAACTTTATAATTTGCAAGATGATGATACACGTTTCCAATATTTCTTAATGCAATGGAAATTCCTTTTTTATCATTAAGTTTTGTAAATGATTTAAAACTTTCTTCATAAAAAGCAAGTGCTTTATCATAATCTCCTGTATAAAAAAGTGTTGCTCCAACAGATTTTGTAGAATATGCAATTCCTTTTGTGTAATTTAATCTTTTTGCAAGATTATAACTTGTTAAAGCAATATCGTAAGCAGAAGTTAAAAATGAACTGTTAACACTTTGCCAAGCTAAATCATTAAGTCTGTCAACTTTATTTGTGTCGGTTTTTGCTTTAAGAATTTCTGCATAAATACTGTCAATCTGAGGATTTGTTTGGGAAAAAGTATTCCCGAACATAAAAATTAAAGCTAAAAATATATTTATTTTAATAATAGATTTCATCTTAAAATTTAATTAATAATGATATTCATAACCTGATTCTCAAAAATAA
>DZBS01000010.1 GCA_022729995.1 Draconibacterium orientale
ATCGGCACAAATTTCGCAAATATCGTTATCGGAAATATTTCTGCAAATTTTACATCGCTTAATATTTTTTCTTAGTTCAATAATCGAATTTCCGAAATAGTTTACGTCTTCTTCCGATTTATTAAGCAAATGCAAAACCAATCTTAAAGCAGTTTTTTTGCCTATTCCGGGTAATCGCGAAAATTCCGAAACTGCATTATCGAGTAATTTTGAAGGAAATTTATTATACATATATTTTTAATCTATACAATTAACAGTTACAAAATTTTTGTTGTCTAATTTTTGTTCGCCGTTATATCTGTATGCAGTTAGTTTATTGCACTTTGCAATACTGTAATCTACACAACAAACATTGTGAGCTTGAATTTCGGGATTTCCGGTTTTCCAATAATGACCAAAAAAAACAGGTTTTTCATTTTCGGAATAAGGTTTATGTCCGTTTAAAATATTTTTCGGAACAATAATATCCGGAATTTGTTCTTCAAAATTTACAGAAATATTTCGGTAAGAAACATTATCGGTTTTTGACCACCATTTATATCTGATTGAATCTCTCAAATGTCCGTCTTTATCTTTATATTTAATTTCTTCGGGTAACAGAATTTCTTTTCCCTTAAGAATTGTTTCTACAATATCAAATTCTACAGAATTTTTAATCGATGTTAATTCCAAAAATTTATCGGAGATTCTGTTTTCGGGATTTATTTTTTTTAAAAGATTTATTTTTTCGGAATCCCAGCAAGCATGAACAACATTAAAATTTTCAAATTCTAAAAACAAAGGTAATGTTTTGAACCAATTAAGATATTTTTCCCATTCATCTTTTCTGTTTTCAAAAGCCAATATTGTTTGTTTATGCTGATGATTATTTTTGGAAGAATGTTCTCTCAGAAATCGTCCTTTTGAATCAATTGTATTATATGCCAAAGCATTATATTCGTGATTTCCTATTATTGCAAATGCCGAATTATTATTTGTCATTGATTTCACAATGTTTAGAGTTTCTCTAATTGATTTTCCTCTGTCGATAAAATCTCCTACAAAAATAGCTTTTCTGTTTTGATGATAATAAAACCCGTTTTCATTTTTATATCCCAAATTATCCAATAAAAGTTTCAAAGTTTCAGCAAAACCGTGTATATCGCCAATTATATCAAACATAAATTAAGCAAATTTAGTGTCAAACCATTTTGTAACATTCTTTTTGGGAACATAATTTTTTAAATATTCCATGGCTTTGTCTACCGAATCTGTAGCAAAAAAAACTTCGGAATATTCTTTTTTAGCAAACTTTTGCGAAAACATTACTTCAAAAAACTTGAGTAAATGGTCATAAAAACCGTTAATATTTAAAATTATAATCGGACTATAATGATATTCGAGCTGTCGAAGCGTAATAACTTCGGCAAGTTCTTCCAAGGTTCCGAATCCGCCGGGAAGAGCAATAAAAGCATCGGAAATTTCTTCGAGTTTAGCTTTTCTTGAGTGCATGTCATGAGTAATAATTAATTCGTCAATAATATCGCTTCCAAGACCTCTGTCGAAAATTTTTTGAGGAATAACACCAATAACTTTTGCATTATTCAGTTTACCTGTTTTAGCTATAACTTCCATTAAACCAACATTTGAACCTCCATAAATAATATTAAAATTTTCTTTTGCAATTTTTTCGGCAAGGTTTTTGGCAAGGATAAAATATGATTCGTCAACCACATCGCTTGACGAACAAAATACACAAACACTTTTAATCATAAGATTCAATTAATTAATATTCGGCTAAAATAGTAAAGATATTTTAGTATTTAAAAAACAATACAAATCAAAAAAAAATAATAATTAAAATGGAAAAATCAGTTACAAATTGTCCGATAAAAATGTTTGTATTCGGAACACTCAGAAAAGGCGACAGACTTGATTATTATATGGACGGAAGCAAGTTTGCGGGAAAATATTATTTAGAAGGACAGCTTATGATGTCTGAACTTGGAGCTGCATATATTGATTTTAAAGAAAAAAACGTGGCAACAATAGGAGAACTTCATTATATAAATTATCCCGGGCTTCAAAGAATCGACCATTTAGAAAGTCGCTCGGGAGAATTTCCAAAAGGTTATGATTTATCTATTGTTCCGGTATGGAAACTTGAAAAAGAAGGCGAATACGCATTTGACGATAAAAATAAAGAATATGCATTCTTTTACAGAAGAAGAGATGAACCCATAAAAATAAAATCGGGCGATTGGTTGAAAAGGAAACAACCTTCGGACGAAATATCAAAATATATGAAAGAACATTTAGATAATGCAACGCCCGACAGTATTATAAATCACATGAAAAAATACTTAGAAATATAAAAAAATAAATGCTAACTACCAGAAAACGCATAACAAGTATCCTGTTTTGGTCAGTAATTTCGGCGGCTTTTATTGGTCCCGGAACTGTAACAACTGCAACACAAGCAGGAGTTTACTACAATTTCCAATTACTTTGGGCGCTTGTGTTTTCTACGTTTGCAACAATATTACTTCAAGAAGCCAGCGCACGACTTGCAATTCACACAAAATTAAATTTGGGTGAAGCCTTGGCAAAACAATTTGAAGGAAAAAAATCAAGAACATTAATTCTATTCACAGCAGCAATTGCAATAATTTTAGGCTGTGCAGCTTATGAAGCCGGCAATATACTTGGTGCAGTTGCCGGCCTTGTTATGATGTTTGAAATACCTTATTATTATTTTGTTGGCGGAATAGGAATTCTTACAGTTTTAGTTTTTGCACTAAAATCTGTAAACTTAATTGCCAAAGTAATGGGCGTTTTAGTGTTTTTTATGGGAATTGCATTTTTATACACTACAATTTCATTAAATCCAAACTGGGAAGAAGTTGCTATAGGAAGTTTAATTCCGAGAATTCCGAATTCATCAGGCGCAGCACTTTTAGTTTTGGGTTTGATAGGAACAACAGTAGTTCCTTACGATTTATTTTTGGGTTCGGGAGCTTTAGACAAAAAACAAAGTATTCAAGAAATGAGATTCGGTTTGATAATTGCAATTACTTTGGGCGGAATAATTTCTATGTCGATAATGGGAGTAGGAAACGCAATTACCGAAGGAATGAACGATACCGCAAGAGCCAACATGGTTTATTCCTACACAATTTTAAAAGATACTTTAGAAATTATAACCGGTAAATATGCAATTTACATTTTCGGATTCGGAATGTTTGTTGCGGGTTTTTCTTCTGCAATTACATCTCCTTTAGCGTCGGCAATTACTGCAGGAAGTCTTTTTTCTAATAAAAAAAATCAGCAAAAATGGAAACCGGGTTCAATATATTTTAATCTTGTAATAATTGGTGTTTTAGGAACAGGTTTAACATTTGGATTTATGGATGTAAAACCAATTCCGGCAATTATTTTGGCACAAGCATTCAACGGTTTAATATTGCCTCTAATTGCAATTTTTCTAATATATGTTATTAACGATACAAATATTATGGGAAGAGCAAATTTGAACGGATGGTTTTCAAATTTTTTAATGGGATTTGTATTATGGATTACTTTTATTTTGGGATTCACAAACATTATTCAATCCATTTCTACGGCTTTACATTATGATATTAAAACAAACGACGGCGCAATTTTAATTCCAATGGTAACAGTTTCTTTTATTCTCACATTTATAGTTCTTTATAAAATTTACAAGAGAAGGCTTACACATCAAGAAATTTAACATCGAAATAAACCTTTTTTCCGAATTTGTAATTTCCTTTTAAATCAAACTTCCAAATCCATTCATTTTTATTTCCTTTTTCGGGCAAATCAACATAAATTCTTTTTCCTTGATGCAAAATTTGATTATTATTATCGTAAAATTTTTCAAAATAATCAGCAATCAAACACGATTTTCCTTTTGGTAAACTGTCTAAATGGTTTTGTTGAATCAATTTTGCAAAATTATTTACTTCGGAAAGCGAAAATCTTTTTTTTTGGTTAAGATATTTCTCGAAGAAAACTGTTAACTGAGAAAGCAAATTTGCCGAAACTAAATAATCAATATCATTATAAAAACTTAAATTAAAATCTTTTGCGATTGAAGTCGAAACAATTAAATCATTTAAAGATGAAGAAGAATCAACATTAAAAATTTTATTACCAATTCCTGTAATTTCAATTTCAATAAGTTCAATATTAGAATATTTTTGAGCCTTATGTTTTATTTGAGAAGGATGAACAATGTCAACAAGAACAAGCCTTTTAAACATTTGCGAAAGTTCCTGAACCGGAATATCGAGCCACCAACCGCTACCCAAAACAACACACAAATCTTTATTTTTATTTTGTGAAGATATTAAAATAGATTTTTTTGTATTTTCAAGATGTTCAGTCCAATTATTGCCTTCATTCAAAAAACGAGTATAAATACCTTCAATATCTTTTGAAAAACCGATATTTTTAATGTTTTTTCCCGGAAAAAATCTTTTTATAAGTTTAAAATTTATCATTTTAAGTAGATTTTTAAAATAAATTATCGCAAAATAACATTTTCTTTCAATAAATATTAAAAAAAATTTATTAGTCTTAAAATATTTACTATATTGTACTTGCAAATTTATCTTTAAAATTAAGCATTTAAGAAATACATATAATTCTTTATTGGCTTTTGGCTGTTAGAAAAAAAACCTTTTCGATTTAAAGTCCTGTAGGGACAATATTATGGTAGAAATGATAAACCAATTTGTTGAAAGTCCTGTAGGGACGACATTATTTATTTCAAATTATTTACAAAGTGCATAATTCTATTAATTTTAAATTTTAAAAAGAAAAACTTACTAAATGTTTTATAGCATGTAAAAAGACCAATTGTTGTAATAAAATAGACAATAATTAAATAATAAATTGAAATAATTCAAAATTTTCTTTTATATAACTGAAAACATTCTTAGATTTGCAAATATTATGAATTTATTTAACTGTTAATATATTAAATTATGAAGAAGACAATTATTATCTTATCAGCATTGTTTCTTGCGGCAGGTATTTTCAGTGGTTGTAACCCCTTGAAAAAAATGACAAAGAATGCTGGCCAAGTTACATACAAGACTACACCAAACCCGCTTGAAATGCATGCGAACAAAGTAGCCGTTGATGTATCTATCACTTTTCCGCCAAAATATTTCGGAAAAACAGTTCAACTTGTAATTACTCCTGCGTTAAAAGCTGACAATGGCTCTGATGAAGTAATTTTCAAAACTCAGACCATAATCGGTGAAAAGTACCAAGACAATTATGACGTAATCAGTTACAAAGAAGGAGGAAAATTCACTTTTAAAGATACAATTGATTACAAATCAAGTCTTAGAATGTCAGATTTAGAATTAAGATTCCAAATGTCGACACAAAAAGGAAAATCTGCAAGTCTTACAACTGTAAAATTAGCCGACGGAATTATTACAACTCCTGAGTTAGTTATGTTAGGTTTGGCAGTTGATAACGGATTAGAACCGGGTTGCAAATTAGGCAAAATGGTTGAAATTCCTGTTAACAAACCAACCGTAAGAATTGAATCAAAAAATGCTCAATTATTTTTTGACCTTCAAAACTCAAAAGTAAAAGCTACTGAACTTAAAAAAGCTGAAATCGACAGCATTAAATCATTTATCAAACTTGCTTCCGCAAATCCTGATATGGTGATTAAAAACATCAAAATTGCAAGTTATGCTTCTCCCGACGGACCACAAGACTTAAACCAAGGACTTGTTACAGACAGAGGAAAAAATTCACAAAAAGCTTTTGAAAGCACTTTGATTAAAGAAAAATTCAACCAAGACATGCTTGCTGCATTTTTCTTAACAGAAACAACTCCTAACGAAGACTGGGACGGTTTCAAAACTTTAGTTCAAAACTCAAATATCGAGGATAAAGAATTAATATTAAGAGTTCTTAGCACATACAGCGACCCTGACACAAGAGAAAAAGAAATCAAAAACATGGCTGCTACATACAATGAACTAAGAAAAGACATTTTACCTCAATTAAGACGTTCTGTTATTAAACTTGAATATCAAGGAAGAGAAAAATCTAACGAAGAAATTCTTAACTTAGCTTTAACAAATCCTTCAATGTTATATGATCAAGAACTTATTTTTGCAGCAACTTTAACTGCCGATTTAAATCAAAAACAACAAATTTTGTCAGCTTATACAGTTGCATATCCAAACGATTATAAAGGTTGGAATAATTTAGCTGTTGTTCAAGCAAAATTAAAAAATCTTATGGGAGCAAAAACAGGTTTTGAAAAAGTTCTCAATATTAGCAATGACAATCCTGCTGCTTTAAACAATTTAGGCGCAGTTGCAATTGCTGAAGGCGAAGACGTTAAAGCTTGGGAATATCTTGAAAAAGCTGAAAAAGCAGGTTGTCAATCACCGGCTTTAGGTTATAACTTTGGTGTTTTACTTATTAAACAAGCTAAATATACAGAAGCTGTTGCTAAATTCAATGATGCTTCATTCAACAAAGCTCTTGCTCAAACTTTAGCTACTGATAACGAATCAGCAATTAGCACTTTAAAATCTATCGGAAGCACAGAATACGGAGCTTTCTATTATTTAAAAGCTGTTACTGCCGCTAAAGCAGACAATCAAGGAGATGTATTTGAAAATTTAAGAATGGCTGTTTCTAAAGATCAACAATTAAAAGCTTACGCTAAAAATGATTTAGAATTCAGAAAATATTTCGACATGGCCGATTTCAAAGCTATAGTTGAATAATATTATTCCATATCAAATAATTAAAAGAGAGGTTTTGTTAACCTCTCTTTTTTTTATAGAAAATTATATTTTTGACAACTTTTCATTAAATCAAATTTTCTTATTAATTAAAATGAATTAAATCCTGCCTATTTGTCATAAAAAAAAGTTGGGCACACTCTTTGAAAACAAATTCACAAATTGATAAAATATTAATATTAAATTTATATAAAAATGCAAAAAGGACGTATTAATGTTACCGGTGAAGATATTTTCCCGATAATAAAAAAATTTCTTTATTCCGACCACGAAATATTTTTAAGAGAATTGGTTTCAAATGCTGTTGACGCAACACAAAAACTAAAAATTCTTGCCTCAAAAGGCGAATACAAAGATGAACTTGGTGATTTAACAATCAGAATTTCTGTTGACAAAGAAGCCAAAACTCTAACTGTTTCCGACTCAGGAATTGGTATGACAGGCGAAGAAGTTGAAAAATACATTAACCAAATTGCTTTTTCGGGAGCCGAAGAATTTCTTCAAAAATATAAAGATTCCAAAAATGCAATTATCGGACATTTTGGTCTCGGTTTTTATTCTTCTTTCATGGTTTCGTCAATTGTTGAAATAAAATCAAAATCTTTTCAAGAAAATGCTAAAGCAATTAGATGGGAATGCGACGGAAGCCCCGAATTTTCTATGGAAGAAACAGAAAAAGATTCGAGAGGAACCGACATTATTCTTCATATCGACGAAGATTCTTTAGATTTCTTGGAAGACAACAAAATTAACGGATTACTTACAAAATATTGTAAATTTTTACCCGTTGAAATTGGTTTTGGAAAAGAAAAAGAATGGAAAGACGATAAATATGTTGAAACCGGAAAAGATAAAATCATAAACAATACTCAACCCGCATGGACAAAAAAACCTGCAGATTTGAAAGAAGAAGATTATAATAAATTTTACAAAGAACTTTATCCTGCAACTTTTGAAGATCCATTGTTCAACATTCATCTTAACGTTGACTATCCTTTTAACTTAACCGGAATTTTATATTTTCCTAAGTTCAAAAACAATGTTGAAATTCAAAAAAATAAAATTCAATTATACCAACGTCAAGTTTTTGTAACCGATTCGGTTGAAGGAATTGTGCCCGAATTTCTTACACTTTTACAAGGAGTTTTGGATTCGCCCGATATTCCGCTTAATGTTTCAAGAAGTTACTTACAAAGCGACAATAATGTTAAGAAAATTTCGAGCCATATTACCAAAAAAGTTGCCGACAGATTAAAAGAAATTTTTACTTCTGAAAGAGAAAATCTTGAGAAAAAATGGGACGATCTTAAACTTTTCATAGAATACGGAATGCTTAGCGATGAAAAATTTGCAGAAAAAGCATACACATTTTTCATGCTGAAAAATACCGACGGAAAATATTTTACTATTGAAGAATACGAAAATATTATTAAAGAAAATCAAAAAGACAAACACGGAAGTCTTATTCACTTATATTCAAACGATGTTGAAGCACAATATCATTTTATAGAAGCCGCAAAATCAAAAGGTTACGATGTTTTAATTATGGACGGACAACTCGACCCGCATTTTATTAATCACATTGAAACAAAAAATCCCGACTCAAGATATTTGCGCGTTGATGCCGAAGTTATTGAAAAACTTATTGAAAAAGAAGACGGTTTTGAATCAAAATTAACATCGGAAAACGAATCGGATTTATCGCATGTTTTTAGAAGTCAATTACCTGCCGACAGTACATTCTTTGTTTCGTTTGAAGCACTTTCGCCGGAAAATAATCCGGTTGTGATTACTCAAAACGAGTTTATGAGAAGAATGAAAGACATGTCGAAAATGGGCGGAGAAGCAGGATATTACGGAGCATTGCCAGATTCATATAATTTGGTTGTGAACTCAAATCACGAATTAGTTGTGAAAATTAAAGAAAAAATGCACGAAAAAATCGGAACTGAAATTGAAACTTTTAATTCAGAAATTCAAAAACAAAAAACCGATTTGGACGCTTTAAATAAACTTAAAGAAGGGAAAAAAGAAGAGGAAATTCCTCAGGAAGAAAAAGATAAAGCCGAAGAAATAAATAAAAATATTTCTAATATCGAAAAGAAAAAAGACAAAGTTTTGACTGAATACGGAAAAGAAAATATTCTTGTGAAACAGTTAATTGACTTGGGACTTTTGGCAAATAATCTTCTAAAAGGCGAATCGTTAAGCAAATTTGTAAAACGAAGCATTGAGCTTATTGAAGCATAAAAAAAATTCAGTCATCAGTCTTCAGTCAGCAGTTTACTAAAAAAACTGCTGACTGAAGACTGTTGACCGAATTTTAAAGGAATATTTCCTTTTTTATTCTACATCATATTTAAAAAAATATTATTTTTTATCCTTTTTAGAATCTTTTTTTGAGCCGGAAGCTTTGTCTGATTCTTTATCCGAATCTTTTCCTTTTTTAGACTTTCCTTTTAAAAGCATACTTTCCAAAAGAGATATTCTGTTTTCAAGTTTTTCTAAATCGTCTTTTGTAGCAATATTAAGTGTTTTAAAGGTTTTCTCAACAATTTTCTTTAATTCATCTTCCAATTCGTCCTTTTTAGTATCGGCATTTTTCTTGAAATCTTTTATGATTTTTTTTCCTTCGTCGGCAGAAATTTTACCGTCTTCAACCAAATTATCAATTGTCTTTTTCATTTTTTCGGCTGTCAGCGAAACAAATCCGACACCTGTATAAACGATTTTTTTTATTAAATCTTCAAATTTTTCCATAGTATTTTTTTGGTGTTATATAAAAATATTCAAACATAAATATACAATTAATAAAGCTAAAAAGCAAATACAAATTAATTATATATATATGCTAAACAATCGGTTATATTTTAATTTTAAAATATGCGATTTATCAAATTTCAAATTTGTCATCAATTTAATAATCAGATTATAAAATTTATGCTTATCTTTTCGTTTTACTCAAACAGATATTAAACATTGATTTTAATGAGAAAAATATTTTTTTTAATTCTGATTTTTTTCGCTTCCGAAACATTTGCTCAGAAAAATATTATAAAAAAAATTACCGGTAAAGTTATCACTTACGGCGACACTATTGAAGAAGGATATGTAAAAACTTACAATGAAAAAGGTCAAATTCTTACAGATTATGATAACTTATATCATATTATTTTAGATTATTATTATAACGAAGAAGGAAAAATTATTGAAGAAAATTTCCTTTTCGGAGAAAGTTTTTCAAACGGAAACACAAAATATATTTATGCCGTAAATTCCGATACTCTAATAACTGCCGGTTCGGGATATTACAACGAAAAAATCTACTCTTTTGATAACAAAAAAGATACAATTATTATTACGGAATTTTATGTGAGCGGAATTATGCCTTTAAACCTATATTCTGTCGAAAAATTTATTTACAACAGAAAAAATCAAATTATCGGAAAAGAAAAAAAGACGATAAATAAAGAAAATAATTCGGAAAATTATGAATTGCATTTTGCTCCGCGAGAAGAAATTAAAGCAAAATTTAATGAATTTAGAAATGCCGACAGCATATTAATTACCACAAAAATGAAATATAATTGTAAAGGAAAAATAAAGAAACTGAAAGTTATTGAACCTCAAAAAACAAGAATTAATAAATACTTCTATTCAAGAACAGGAAATTTAATTAAAGAAAAACATTTTGATAATAAGAAACTTATCTATAAATCTACTAATATTTATTCAAAAAACAAGAAAATTCAAAAAACAATTGATGTAAACTTTATAAAGAAAACTGATATTTCGGGTAAAGTAAATATTATTCCGCAAACGTCTAAATCGGATTTTTTTTATGACAATAATTCAAATCTCGAAAAAGTAATTATTGAAAAATACGGTCAAAAAGAAATTCAATATTTTAAGAATAACTTGCTCATCAAAAAAGAATTGTATGATGCCGAATCTAAATTGTACGAAACTAATGAGTTTTCTTACAAATACTTTTAGAAAAAATTCGGCTGCAAAATTTTAATTCTACAGCCGATTTAATAAATAATGTAATTTTCTATGCTCCAAAAGTAGGAAATTTTCTATCTACTTTTTTCATTAAACCTTGCAAAACACTTCCCGGACCAACTTCAGTGTATGAAGTAGCGCCGTCGGCAATCATGTTTTCCATAATTTGCGTCCATTTTACAGGAGCAGTAAGTTGCGAAATAAGATTATTTTTTATTTCTTGAATATCTGTAACAGGCTTTGCAGTAACATTTTGATAAACAGGACAAGCCGGTTTATTAAAATTGGTTTTGTTAATAGCTTCTTCAAGTTTTTTACTTGCAGGCTCCATCAAAGGAGAATGAAAAGCACCGCCGACATTTAGTTTCAAAGCTCTCTTTGCTCCTGCTTCGTTAAGTTTTTCTATTGCTTTATCAATTCCTGCAAAAGAACCTGAAATAACAATTTGTCCGGGACTGTTGTAATTAGCCGCAACAACCACTTCGCTAATTTCGTTACAAATATTTTCCACAATTTGGTCGTCCAATCCTAAAATTGCAGCCATTGTAGAAGGTTCTTTTTCACAAGCTTCTTGCATTGCCAAAGCTCTCTGAGAAACAAGTATTAAACCGTCTTCAAAAGAAAGAGTTCCGTTAGCGGTAAGTGCTGAAAATTCGCCTAATGAATGTCCGGCAACCATGTCGGGTTGAAAATTATCGCCCATTGTTTTGGCCAAAATTACCGAATGTAAAAATATTGCAGGTTGTGTAACTTTTGTTTGTTTTAAATCTTCTTCGGTTCCGTTAAACATAATATCTGTAATTCTGAAACCCAATATTTCATTGGCTTTCTCGAATAATTCTTTTGCTAAAGGCGAGTTTTCATATAAATCTTTGCCCATTCCAACAAATTGGGCTCCTTGACCGGGAAAAACGTAAGCTTTCATATTTATAAATTGATTATTAAAATTTCGACAAAAATATAATAATTTTGATATATCTTTTTAAAAAAAATTTAATATTACATTTCAAATAGAAAGTTAAAATAATTACTTTTGCAGTAAATGTTATATTCTGTTGAATATCAAATTATACAAAAAAATTACAAAATGAAAAACATTCAAAAACTAATAATTTTAGTAATTGTTACATTTCTTGGTTTTGCAATAATTTCTTGTCAGGAAAAAAAGGAAAAGAAAAATAATACTGAAGTAAATATTGATGATTTAGAAAATGATTTTTCTTCGGGAAAATTAATTTATGAACAACAATGTATGGTTTGTCACCAAAAAGACGGTAACGGAAACGTTGTTTTTCCAAGTTTACTTAATGCCAAACTTTTGAAAGATAAAGAAGCAACTGTAAAACAAATAAAATTCGGATTTGAAAATATGCCGCCTTTTCCGGATTTGTCAAATCAACAAATTGCAGATTTAATTAATTATATTTCAAATTCATGGGGAAATAGTTTTGGAAAAATTTCGGCCAAAGAAGTAGAAAATGCTTTGAAATAGATTTTATATATAAAAGCCCTGAAAATATAATGTTTTCAAGGCTTTTATTGATATTGAAGACTATGCAATATGAAGCATTTTTCCGTTTAAAAATTCTAATTTGCTTTGTGCATATTCTAAAGTTACTCGAAATTCTTTAATATCTTCAGAAGGCATTTTAAACATGGCTTCGGTCATAATTGTTTCGCAAATAGAACGTAATCCTCTTGCTCCTACTTTATATTCAACAGCTTTTTCAACAATATAATCTAAAGCATTATCGTCAAAACTCAAAGTAATTTCATCCATATCAAACAATTTTTTGTATTGTTTAATTATAGAATTCTTTGGTTCTGTAAGAATCTGACGAAGAGCTTCTTTGTCTAAATGATTTAAAAAAGTAAGAACCGGCAAACGACCTATAATTTCCGGAATAAGCCCGAAAGCTTTTAAATCTTGAGGCGCAATGTATTGAAGGAAATTAGTTCTGTCAACACTTTCGCGTGATTTTTTTTCAAATCCGACAACTTGCGTGTTAAGCCTTTGAGCAATTTTCTTTTCAATTCCGTCGAAAGCACCGCCTGCAATAAAAAGAATATTTTTTGTATCTACAGGAATCATTTTTTGATCGGGATGTTTACGTCCGCCTTGTGGAGGAACATTAACAATTGCACCTTCCAAAAGTTTCAAAAGTCCTTGTTGAACGCCTTCTCCGGAAACATCTCTTGTGATTGACGGATTATCGCCTTTTCTGGCAATTTTGTCAATTTCATCAATAAAAACAATTCCTTTTTCGGCCATTTCAACATTGTAATCTGCAGATTGTAAAAGTCGGGTAAGCAAACTTTCAATATCTTCGCCAACATAACCTGCTTCTGTTAAAACAGTTGCGTCTACAATTGTAAATGGAACATGAAGAAGTTTTGCAATGGTTTTTGCCAGCAAAGTTTTTCCGGTTCCTGTTTCGCCCACAAGAATTATGTTTGATTTTTCAATTTCAACATCATCTGAAATTACTTTTTGTCCGAGTCGTTTGTAATGGTTATATACGGCAACCGAAAGAATTTTTTTTGCTTCTTCTTGTCCTATAACGTATTTATCCAAAAACTCTTTTATTTCAACAGGTTTGTGAATTTTAACTTTTTTCAAGTCAAAACCTTTTTTTTTATTTTTGCTTTTTGAATTTACTTCTTCAATAATTTCATTGGCGCGCTCTGCGCATTCGTTGCAAATAAAACCCGAGACACCGGAAATAAGAATTTCAACGTCGTCTCTTGTTCTTTCGCAAAAAGAACATTTATCCATTTTGTGTTAATACTTTTGAATTTTAATATCTGATATTAAATTTCCGTTTACAAATTCTTTAGCCAAAATAGCTCCTTTTTTTCCTTCTTGAGTTTGAAATGTAATAACAATCGGCAAATCCAAATCTGTTAAAGTTCCGTTGTCTGTTGAAATATCAATGGATTTGAATATGCTGTCGTTTTCCATTTCGGCAAATTGTTCAAGGGAAATTTGCTTTGCTAAATTGGCAATTTTAGTGTGTCTATAAAAATATTCCGAGACATCTTGATTGTCGCCGTCGGCACTTTCATAGAAAAAAGCTTCAAATTGATAAATAAAAACAAAATCTATTAAATCCGAATTGTCTTTAGTTATTTGATCATCGGCAAATAATCGTCCTTCCCAAACAGAAAACGCTCTTCCATATCCAAGTTCATCGGGCGCAAACGGAATATTTTCGTATTCAACTACCGGATTGTATCCCGGAATTGTTACGGTTTTAATTAAAGATTCGGTATATCCGCTTGACGATGAACTTAAAAAGACACTAAATTCTCCTGCTTTTTCTACACTAAAATCGGAAGGTGATTCGTAGGAAGAAACGTTTAAACTTGCGCCTTCGGAAAATTGCCATGAGTATGTTTCTGCTCCGGTTGTATTGTTAACAATACTTATTGTTGCGTTTGGGGCTTCGCCTGTTACAATAATATCGAAATCAATATTTATTACGGGTATAGTTTCATTTTTGCAAGAGTTGAAACTAAAAAATAAGAAAAAAATTACCGAAAATATTCTAATATTATTCATTTAAAATTAATTTTTAGATAAATTTTAGTTTTAATAATTTTTTTCAATTGTATTTTTGGTTTGTTGTTTTCAATTTTGAATAAAATTTTAGTTTTATTCGAATAAATGAGCTTGTTTAAAAATTGATTATTTAATGTAAACAAGCTCAAATATTTTTTCTGTTAAAGTTTTTTATTCTTTTTCGCGAAGTCCGAGAACTCTGTCAATCATTCCGTAATCCATTGCTTCGGAAGAAGTCATCCAATAATCTCTGTCAGAATCTTTTTCGATTTTATCAAAATCATTACCTGAATGTTTTGCAATAATATCATAAAGTTCTGTTTTAAGTTTTTTGATTTCGATAAATGTAATTTCGATATCTGAAACTTGACCTTGAGCGCCGCCCATTGGTTGGTGAATCATAACTCTTGAATGCGAAAGAGCTGCACGTTTTCCTTTTGCTCCTGCTGTTAATAAAACTGCTGCCATTGATGCTGCAATTCCGGTGCATGTTGTTGAAACATCGGGCGTTACATATTGCATTGTGTCGTAAATTCCAAGTCCGGCATAAACAGAACCGCCCGGAGAATTAAGATAAATTTGAATATCTTTTGTGGGGTCTGATGATTCCAAAAATAAAAGCTGAGCTTGAATGATATTTGCAACATAATCGTCAATAGGTAAACCTAAAAACAATATTCTGTCCATCATAAGTCTTGAAAAAACGTCCATTTGTGCAATATTTAGCTGACGTTCTTCAATAATTGTGGGAGAAATGTAATTGTTTGAAATTGTTGCTTTATAGTATCTTTCAAGATTTAAACTGCTGATGCCTTTATCTTTTAAAGCATATTTATTAAATTCTTTTATATCCATTTTCTTATTATTTATATTTAAAGATTTTATTTTTAAAATATCAAATATATAAATTGTTTATTAAAGTTTCAATAATTTCTTTCTCAAAAAAAAACTGCTTAAAAACAAAGCAGTTTTTCAATTAATTAAAAATATTAAAGAATTTTTCCGCTTAAAAAAGAGGAAATTATCTATTGTTCTTTATCATATAATTTTTTGAAGTCTTCAAAGTCGATAATTGTTTCATCAAGTTTTACTGCTTCTTTTATAAAAGCAACAACTTTATTTTCAATTACTTTTTCGGCAATTCTGCTTCTGTCTTGTTCTCTTTCAAGATTTTTGTCAATAAAGTTCGACATTTGTTCTTCTGAAAGTTGGCTTAAAGGTATTCCGTATTGTGCGAATTGAGCTTCTGTGAATTTTCTTGACTCTGCTCTAATTTCGTCTATTGAAATTTCAAATTTTTGTTCATCAGAAATTTTATTTTTTACCATTTGCCATTGAAGGTCTTTTGCAAAATCCGGATATTCATTTTCCAAAGTTTCGTCATCAAGTTTACCGTTGTCATTTGAAGTTTTCAACCATTTTTTCAAAAATGCATCGGGTAATTGAAGATTTAATTTAGATTGAATTTTTTCTTTTGCATCAATTGCAAATCTGAATTCCGCTTCTTGTTTGTATATTTCTTCTAAGTTTGATTTTATTTTTTCGTTGAATTCTTCTTCTGTGTTAACAACGTCAGTACCAAGAACTTTATCGAAAAGTGTTTTATCTATTTCTGCTTGTTTATATGAAGTTATTTCAATTATAGAAATTTGAAAAGGAGTAATAATTTCGTCAACTTTATCTTTATCAATATTTAGCATTGAAGCTATTTCCGTATTGTTCGGATAAGCTTTTTTGATATCTAATTCAAACGGTTCGTTAACTTTTTTACCGATTATTTTTACTTTTTCGTTTTCATCTTTTATTAAGTCAACTGCAAGCATAATTCCTTCGGCAGAAATTCCTTCTTCGGCAATTTTTCCTTCAACATCAAGTTGTTGAACATTGGCTTTAACGTAAGAATTTTCGTCAACAAATTCTGTTTTTTGAGCCGAACCTAACTGTTCTGAGTAACGCTCTATTTCTTCTTTAACCATTTTATCGTCAACAGTAATATTATAATATGGTATTTTTGTTTTTTTGTTTAATTCTAATTCAAACTCCGGAGCAACTGCAATGTCAAAAAATAATTGAAATTCTTTTTGATTTTCAGGGTCAATAGGAGTTTGTTTATCGGAAGGTAAAGGTTGTCCGAGAAGATTTAATTTTTCTTCTAAAATATAATTTGACAATGATTCTGAAACAATTTTATCTATTTCTTGCATTAACAAACTGCTTCCTGCCATTTTTTTTATCATTCCCATTGGAGCTTTCCCGGATCTGAAACCTTTGATTTGAGCTTTTTTCCTGTAATCGTTGAGCGCTGTATTAACTTTAAGTTCGTAATCTTCTTCGTTAATTGTTAAAGTTAAAGTGTAAGTTAGTTGATCTATTGATTCTTTTGTGATATTCATTTGAGTATATTTTTTTATTGAGTTCGGAAGTTAAATAGTTAGAAGTTTTTTGGATTATAGAATTCTATTTTTATTACAAAATATATTGTTGTCAAATTAGGAAATATTGTGTCTGAATAAATAAAAATAGCTATTAGGTGCATTTAATAAAATAAACCGCCTTTTTTAAGGAGGCGGTTTAGTGCGGGTGAAGGGACTCGAACCCCCACGCCTAAGGCACTAGATCCTAAGTCTAGCGCGTCTGCCAATTTCGCCACACCCGCGTTTAGCGATGCAAAATTAATTTTATTTTCTTATTTAAAAAAAATATCTAAACTTTATTTGAATTATTTTTCAATAAAGAATTTTATCACTTCTTCTTTTATATTCCCAAGATTGTCTGTAACCTCGATTTTTACTGTATTTTCTGCTTCTGTAGAGAATCCTTTTATTCCGCTTGTGTATTGTTTTTTCGGTAAATTATTTATTGAAAAATAAATTGATTCAATTCCGGAAATATCATCTTGTGGTGCAAGAAATATTGATACAAAAGAAGGATATGTGGCCGATGAATCTGTTTTAGATATTGGATTTACACTGAATTTGTAAAATATTTCCGGTGCTTTATTATCAACAACAAAATTTAATGTTTTAAAATTTCTGTTATTAACATTGTCGTATCCAATTTGATTAAGTTCATGAAAACCGCTTTCTTTAAATGAAATTGGCTCACTGTAATTTATTTCTTCAGGACTGTTATTTATTGTATAAGCAATTTTTTGCGGTCCGGATTCGGCATCTGTTTGTGCGAGTTCAATTTTGGTTTCCGAATTTATAAAAATTGTATCACGTGTAATAAGTTGTTTCCCAATTATTTTATGTGTCAGCGAAGGACCTGTTAAATCTACATAAATTGTTCCGACATAATGCTGATATTCCATCACTTTACCGTTTTCATTGGATAAAGTTCTGTTGTCTAAATTGTCAATTGCATAATAATCAATCAAATGTAATCCTTTTTTGCTCGGCAAATAAAATGCTTCCGTATATGTATTGAACGGAGAACCGTTGATTGAATATTTTACTTCTTTTACACCGGATTTATTATCTACCGATGTTAGTTTAAGTTTTGTTCGTCCGGAGAAAAAAGTTTGATTTCCTATTATAAATTTATCGCCCAAAATATCTGTCGCAACAATTGGAGCTGTTTTATCAAGAAAAAATTCATAGCTCTTTTCTGCTTCAACATTTCCGGTATTATCAACAGAATGAAAATATATTGTGTGAGTTCCTTCTTCAAGGCTTTTAACCGGAATTTTTCCGGGATAATAAATTACATCTGCTCCGTTATCGATACGATAATATGTTTTTGATATTCCGGTGCTGTTATCTTCGGCATTAAAGTAAATTACCGTGTTAACGGAAATAATGTTATTGTCTGATATTCCGTTTATTGTGTAAAATGTTGTCGGCGGAGTATTATCTATCGAAAAGTTTTCGGTGTGAATATTTTCTACATTTCCTACATAATCAACCGAATAATATTTCAGAATAAAATCTCCTTGTGTTGTTAATGCAAAAGGTTCTGTATATTGCTTATATTCTTCGGAATTAATTGAATAGTAAATTTTATCGGTTCCGCATAAATCGTCTTTTGCTGTGAGTTTTATTTTTTGATTATTTCCGTAATATTTTTTAGTGTCTTTTGTATAAAGAACGGAATTTTCAAAAATATGTGTTGTTTTTGGGGCTTTTCCGTCGGCATATATAACAAATGTTACGGGAATTTTTTCTATTTCGTCATAATGTTTTATGTGATGTTTTCCGTCGCCGTCAAGATACATTGGTTGAACATCATTATGTTTTAAATCGCTGTAATTTTGCGACATTCCAACGGGATTTGCTCCGTTTGGATTGTTTGAAATAAACAAATATAATGGAAGTGATGTTTGATTGTATATTCTGTTTAACGAATCAACATACATCTTTTTTTCGTGTGGCGGTTGAACTTGAGCGTTAAGTTTTCCGGCAAATGTTAAAAAAAGTAAAAGTGTAATTTTTATTGCATTTCCAAATAAAATTTTTTTCATATATATTTTTTTTAAATTTTAATTCCAATAACAAGTATATCGTCAATTTGATTTACATCTTGTTTCCAATCTTCAAAAGCATTTTCAAAAATTTCTTTTTGTTCGGAAAAAGGTTTATTGTGATTTTTTTTGATTAAAGATTGAAAGTTTGCACTATTGAATTTTTTGTTTTGAGCACCGCCGAATTGGTCTGCATATCCGTCGGAAAATAGATAAAATGAAGTCGGAACTTTGATATCTATTTCATGTAATGTGAAATTTCTTACACTTTTTTCTCTGTCATACATCATTCCGCCAACAGAAGATAAATCGCCTCGTATTATATTAATTTTGTCGTCTTGAACATAAATAATCGGACGATTTGCTCCCGAAAAGAATAGTTTATTGTTTTTATTATCAATAGTACAAATTGCAATATCCATTCCGTCAACATTTTCATTATCGTTTTGATTTAATGAATGTTGAAACCCAACGTGCAATTGATTTATAATTTCATCGGGCATAAATTTCTTTTGTGCTTTTACAATTTGATTTAGAATATTTACACCTATAAGCGAAAGAAATGCTCCGGGAACTCCGTGTCCGGTGCAATCTGATGAAACAATTATTGTGTAATTTTTGATTTGGGCAAACCAATAAAAATCTCCGCTAACAACATCTTTTGGTTTATAAAGTATAAAACTGTCGGAAAACAAATTGTTTACAGTGTTGTTTCCGTGAAGTATTGCTTCTTGAATATATTGTGCGTAGTTTATACTGTCGGTAAGTGCCTTTTTTTGTTTTTCAATTTGCTCTTTTTGTTTTGTAATTTTCTTTTCGGATTCTTTTATTTTTTGAATATTTGTATCAATAAAAATAAGTTTTACAACGTTTCCTTCATCATCGTTTATTGGTGTAAGTGTTGTTTGAACCCACAATTTTTTTCCGGATTTGTCCTTGAATTGTGTTTCATAAATTTGTGTTTCTCCGGATTGAAGTGTTTTAATAATTGCAAATTCCGAACTTTTTATTATTTCAAAATTGTGGATATTAATTCTGTGCGATTTTAAATCTTCAAGAATATAGCCGTACATTTTCGTGAAACCGTTATTTATCCATTCAATATTTCCGAGAGAATCGGTAATCATAACAGAATTGTCTGTTTGGCTTGCCACAATCGACAATTTTTCAATTTCATCTTTTTGAAATAATATTTTTTTGTTTTGTAAATTAAGTGCAATAGACGATCTTCTTTTATTAATATATCCAAAAATTGCCAAAAACAATACCGACAATGCGAGGAATGTAACGATATACATAAATATTATTCTCGATTTTTGTCGTTCGTTTAAAGCTTTTTCTTTTTGATAATTAATTTCTTTGATTGTATTGTCTTGCGACAAAAGTTTATTTTGCATTTCTGATTTTGACAAGTTGCTGTATAACAATCTCTTTGCTGCATCTGCTTCAGAAAGTTGCTTTTCTTTTTCTTTTAATTCTTTGTCGGCCAAAACGAGTTCAAGATCTTGATTTTTCTTTTCGGTTTCTGTAAGTTTAAGTTTTAGTTTTGTTTCTTCAACTAATTTTTTGTTTGCTTGTTCTTTTTCTATTGAAGCTTTTTCATGAAAACTTCTATATAAATTAAAATAATAAAAAGCTTGGTCAGATTGCTTTGATTTTTCATAAGTTTCAGACAACATTCCGTAGCAACTTTTCATTTGTTCAATATTGTTTGTTTCTCGTGCTATTGATAATGCTTCTTCAAGATTTTTAATACTTTCGTTATATTTTTTTTGATTGTTTAATATTATGGAAATATTTATTAACGGACTTACCATTCCGGATTTATCCTTTGTAAGTTTTCTGTAATCAAGGTTTTTATTAAAATAGCTCAATGCTTTATCATATTGTTGTAAATCTGCATAAATCAAACCCAAATCGCTGTTAATCATAGACATTCCACTTAAATTTCCAAGCTTTTTGTTTAGTTCGAGTGATTTTTCAAAATATGATATTGCTTCGTTCAAATAAAAATGATCCCAATATATTTGTGCAACATCATTATAAAATCGGCTTTCTTCCATTAAATTTCCCGCTTGTTTATTAATTCTTGCGTTTTCTAAAGCTTTGTTTATTGCAAAACTGTCGGTTTCAAGAAGCAGTAATTGAGTTTGAGAAAACCCGATACCTTTTGTTATAATAAGTATTGAGAATATTAGAAATAATATTTTAATCAATTTTACTTTCACTTTTTTGTTTATTTTTATTATGGTATTAATTATTCAAATATCAAGCCGTATTTTTATATTTTACATTAAATATTGACAATTATTTTTATAATTCTTTTATGTTTTTTTCAACATCATTTGCATAATTTGTTAATTCGTCGGATTTTTCATCAAATGTTTTAAAAAAATTTTCTTTATTGTCAACATTTAAAACATTATCTAATTTTATTAAGTCGTTTTCTATTTGTTTTAACGAATCAACGGCATTATCAATCCTATATTGTATTGTTTTATATGTTGTTAATATTTCATTTTCCGATTCGAGAAGTGATGTTTTTATATCAATAGAATTTTTTAATTCTTTTATTACTCGCGGATTACTTTCTTTTACAAGTTTTTGATTTATTTCTTCCAATTCTTTCTGCAAAGTTTCTAATCCCGAAATCTTAATTTTTTCTTCAAGCTGTTTCTTTTCTTCAATTAATTTTTTAATATTTTGAGTAAAAGCTTCGGTCATTTTCAAAATATCTTTGTCTATTAACAAATTTTCATCTTCCGAATTTTTCACTATTGCCAATATACGCTTTTTTAAAACATTTGTTTCCTCTATTATTTTTTCTTCTTCTGAAAGTTCTTTAACTTTTTGATTTTCTGCAACAAAAGTTCTGTTTATTTTAACTTCTGTAGTAACAAAACCGCCAACAATTAATCTATATTTTTTTATTATTAATAACGAATTTATAAATGCAGCCAAAGTAAAAATTACCCAAAGTGTGTAAACAAAATCTTCATATTTTGTGTTTTTTGCTTTTTTAAATTTACCTTCTCGCAAAATTTCTGTGTCAAACAAATTTTCTAAACTGTCACGAGCATCGTAAATTTTATTAATTTGAACTGTATCTATTCCGTAACCGAGAACAGCAATGGAATCATATTGCTTCTCAAATTTTATAAATTGATTTTTTGTGTAGATACTTTTTTGATATTTTATTGTTTCGCTTTTGATTAATGGAATTGTATCTAAAAGCATATTTTTTGTTACCAATACAAAATCATCTTCTGTTTCTTTTACCGGAATTGAAAAAATTAATATGAAAGGAATCATATAAACCAAACCCAAAATTATCCATGTTTTATTTTTTGTTAAAATTCCTGCAAAAAGCATTGACATCCAACTCAAAAAACATGTTAAATTAAAAACCAGCCACCAAGGGAAATTATTTTTTTTGTTCATTTAGTATTTTAAATATTTAATAACATTTTTTTGTATTATATTTTTTCAATTTTTATATTAAAATATAGAATCTGAAATCTTTAAAATTTAATAATTAATCAAATAAAAAAATATAATATTATCTCTTTCCGAATATTTGTTCGATTTTTGTAATTTATACGAATTTAATACTAAAAATTTTATTTTGAAACATTTTTTGAAAAATATATTGATTTTTTTAATTCTTTTTCAAATATTCTTTGAAACAAATGTATATTCGCAATACACTGTTGAATGGGCTTGCGGTTTTGGAGGCGATAAATCCGACGAAGCAAAATGTGTTATTGAAACTTCCGACGGAAATATTATTATGTGCGGCGAAGTTAACCAAGAACAAAAACATATTTGGATTCTGAAAACCGATTATTCAGGTGTTGAAATTTGGGGTAAAACCGAAGAAAATAATTTTTCATCAAGTGCAATTTCAATTATTAATACTTCCGACAATAATTTTATTGTTGTAGGAAATATTACTCGCCGAAAAAGCGACAAATATTCCGATGCTTTGATTATGAAAATTGACCAAAAAGGTCGAATTATTTGGAGAAAAACTTTTGGCGGAATTTTTAACGATTCTTTTAACGATGTTGTTCAAACCGACGACGGCGGCTTTTTTTGTGTGGGATATTCGGAAGACGAAACCGAACAAGAAAAAATGTTTTGGACGGTAAAGCTCGATAAAGAAGGAAAATTTGAATTCGAAAATGCTTTTGGCGAAACTTCCGACGATGCTGCAAATGCCCTTATAAAAACTTCCGACGGAAATTTTATTGCTGCAGGACACGGAATTTTTGCCGGAAAAAAAGTTATGAGAATTATAAAATTAAGTTCTTCGTGTGAATATATTTGGGACACTCAATTGGAAATGAAAGATTTAAGCGAAATATCCGATTTGCTTGAAATGCCCGACGGAAACATTTTACTTGTGGGAACAATGACAAATTTTGATTTTAAAGATTTTGATGTTTTATTTCTAAAATATAGCACTTCGGGCGATTCATTAAGCCTGCGAAAAATTGGTTACGCCGGATTGTGGGAAGAAGCAACTTCTGTTTGCAAAACTTACGACGGCGATTTTTTAATTTCAGGTTTTAGAAAAGGTGCCGGCGAAATGAATTCTGATTTTTTGGTTTATAAAATTGATGAGAATTTGAATATTATTTGGGAAGATGTTTTGAAAAAAAGAAGTTTGGATTACAGCTATTCTATTGCCGAATTGTCCGACAACGGATTTATTATCGTTGGAACAACTTATATGTTTGAAAGAGGAATTGATTTTGCTGCCGTTAAATATAAAGATTTAAATAAAACAAAAGTTGCAATTATAAATCCTTCGGCAGAAATTACTGCTGTTGAAGAAAATCAAATAAATCTGGAAATTTGCATTTCGGGTTTTGACGTTCCTGAAAAATCCGACATTGTTGTTAACGGATTTCTCAGTATTGCCAATGCTTACAACAATATAACCGTTTCAACAAAAACATGTAAATATCCGGTTTATGCAAATATCAAACTCGAAGACGGATATAATGAAATAGAGATTTTTATAAAAGATAAAAGAGGATTTTATGCCTACGACAAAAAAATCATTTATTCAGTTCCCTCACAATCAGTTAATTGGTAAAAACTATTCGCTTAAAATTAATTTATAACCTTTTCCGTGAATATTCATAATTTCAATTCTCGGGTCTTCTTTTAAATGTTTTCTTAGTTTTGTTATATAAACATCCATACTTCTGGCATTAAAATAATTATCGTCTCTCCAAATTGCTTTCAATGCAAAATTTCTTTCAAGAATATCGTTTTTGTTTTCGCAAAGCATTTTTAAAAGTTCCGATTCTTTTGTGGTAAGTTTTGTTATTTTACTGTCTACAGATAACATTTGTTTGTTTGAATCGAAAGAAAAAATACCGAGTTCAAAAATACTTTTATCTGAGTTACTCATTCCCGAAATTCGTCGCAAAACAGCTTCGATTCTAAATATTAACTCTTCCATGTTAAACGGTTTTGTAATATAATCGTCGGCTCCAATTTTAAAACCTTTTAAAACATCTTCTTTAAGAGTTTTTGCCGTTAAAAATATAATAGGGATTATTTGGTTATGCTCTCTAATGTTTTTTGCAAGTTCAAAACCGTCTTTTTTCGGCATCATCACATCAAGAATACACAAATCATATATGTTTTTTTCAAAACCTTGAAGAGCTTTAACTCCGTCATTAAATAAATCTACTTCAAAATTTTTGGCAACTAAATACTGTTCTAATAATGAGCCTAAATTGATATCGTCTTCGGCCAATAAAATTTTAACTTTTTCCATGTTTTATTTATTTTCTCAATATTATTTTGTTCAAATTTAATCACATTTTTTTATTATTGAAATTTAGGAAGAATAATTTCAAATCTGGTTCCGATTCCCAATTCTGATTTTACCGTAATTGTGCCTTTGTGTTCGCCAACAATTCTTTTTACATAGCTCAATCCGAGTCCGAATCCTTTCACATCGTGAACATCTCCTTTTTGAACTCTGAAAAATTTATTAAATATCTTTTTATGATTTTCTTTACTTATTCCAATTCCGTTGTCGTCAAAACAAATATGCAAATTTTTTGGTGTGTCAAAAGTATAAATTTCTATTTCGGGAGTATTTTCATCGTTTGAATATTTTACGGCATTATCAAGTAAATTAAAGAAAACATTGGTAATGTGCATTTCATCTACTTCAACATTCGGGTTTTGTGCTTCAAATTTTTTGGAAATTGTTCCTCCCAAATTTTTAACCTTCAAATTCATGTTTAACGAAACTGCGTTTAGTATTTCGTGAATATCAGCTTGTTTAAATTTAAATTGAATTACTCCTTTATCGAACAATGATGTTTGTAAAACTTTCTCTATCTGAAAACCAAGCCGTTTGCTTTCATCATCAATTATTTTTGTAATTCCTGCAATTTTATGTCTGTCGAGTTCCAATGTTTCATCTTTTAACATTTGCGAAGCAAGCGAAATTGTAGAAACGGGAGTTTTCAGCTCATGAGTCATATTATTTATGAAATCGTTTTTAATTTCCGACAATTTTCTTTGCCTGTAAATTATAAAAATTGTAAGAGAAAAAGTCAAACTTATAATTACTGTCAGAAATATTGAAGTCATTATTGTTTCGGGCATTGCCTCGAAAAAATATTTTTTATCTTTCTTAAAATAAACCACCAAATAATTTTGAGCCGTTAGAATATCATTCGGAAAAAGAAGAATTTCATACGTTTTATTAACATAATCCAAATTAAATCCTTCCGAATTCATTGTGTAAGTGTTGGTTTCGTCTCGCACTCCAAATTCATATTCTTGTTTAATATTATTTGAAGTAAAAGTATTATCCAATATCGTTTTTAAAGTTTTTTTATCAATTCTTTCGTTCACATTAACTTCTTTTCTAATAAGTTTATTTATAATATTTTCAATAAAAACAGTTTTTTTTGATATATTTTTAATAATCTTATTTTTAATTTCATCTCTTTGCCTTTTGTTCATTTGGTCTAAAGAATCGCTTTTATTATCGGCTTCATAAAGAACTGAATCGCCTTCAACAACAAAAAAACTTTTCTTACTGCTTGTATCAGCATTTACCGGAAATTTTCCGTCCAACAAAATTTTACTTCCCGCAAATTCGTTTGTGTCTTGACTCAAACAAACCGCTTCGTTGGTAATTTGCATAACAGTTTCACGTTCTTCAATACTTGTAACAACTTGGAATAAAGCTTTATTTACAGTTCTGCTGAATTCTTGCTCTTTAACCAAGAGTGCATTTTTAATCCATCGTGCTTGAACAATAACCAACCAAATCATTGTTACAGACATTATTCCCGTTAAAAGCCAAATATATTTTCTGTTCATTATTTTTTAAATTGATATTTTTATAACGAAATTTCTACAAACGAGTTGCCAATTGAACAAGCATTTTATTTTTCCATTCATAAAAAGTTCCTTCAATAATTTTTTCGCGTGCAACACGCACCAAATCGAGATAAAACGCTAAATTATGAATACTTGCAATTTGTGCTCCGAGTCTTTCTCCTGCTTTCATCAAATGTTTTAAATAGGCTTTTGAGTAATAACTGTCAACATAAGAAGTTCCGAAAGGGTCAATTGGAGAAAAATCATTTTCCCACTTTTGATTTTTTATATTGATAATTCCATGCCAAGTAAAAAGCATTCCGTTTCTGCCGTTTCTTGTGGGCATAACACAATCAAACATATCAGTTCCCAAAGCAATTCCTTCCAAAATATTCATCGGAGTTCCCACTCCCATTAAATATCTTGGTTTATCATCGGGCAAAATATTATTTACAATTTCAAGCATTTCATACATTTTCTCGGTAGGTTCGCCAACAGAAAGTCCGCCAATTGCATTTCCTTCTGCATTCATTGATGCAATTTTTTCGGCCGACATTACACGCAAATCGTTAAATGTACTTCCTTGCACAATTGGAAAAAATGCTTGCGAATGTCCGTATAAACCTTCTGTTTCTCTATAATGTTTTATTCCTCTTTCGAGCCAGCGATGTGTTAGCTCCATAGATGTTTTTGCATATTTATATTCGGAAGGAAACGGCGGACATTCATCGAGTGCCATCATTATATCCGCACCAATTTTTCTTTGAATATCTACAACATTTTCGGGTGTAAATAAATGTTTTGAACCGTCGATATGCGAACGAAAAGTTACGCCTTCTTCTTTAATTTTTCTTATTTGCGATAACGAAAAAACCTGAAATCCGCCGCTGTCGGTAAGAATTGGTTTATTCCAATTCATAAATTTATGCAAACCGCCGGCTTGTTCAAGTATAGCGGTTCCGGGTCGCAAATACAAATGATATGTGTTTCCCAAAATAATTTGAGCTTTTATGTCTTCCGATAATTCTCTTTGATGAACTCCTTTAACTGAACCTACAGTTCCCACGGGCATAAAAATAGGTGTTTCTATAACTCCGTGATCGGTAAAAATTTTTCCGGCTTTTGCTTTTGTTAATGTATCTTTATGGTTTATTTCAAATTTCATTTTTTCTTAATTTTGCAACCCGCAAAGTTAATTTTTTAGTTTGAATTTGAAAACCGGTATTATATTGAAACTAAAAATTTCATATTAAATTTCAATTTAAAAAAAAGATTTAAACTAATTTCAGTTTACACAAGTAAACAATATCTTTATAGAATAAATAACTAATGGGATTTTTAAAATAAACTTGATTTATAACAATGGAAAAAGGAGAAATTTTATTATACAAAGCAGTAACCGGCGACATTCGTATTGATGTTTTATTACAAAATGAAACGGTTTGGCTTACACAAGACCAAATGGCATTACTTTTTGGCAAAGCAAAATCAACTATTAACGAGCATATACAAAATGTTTTTAAAGAAAAAGAATTAGATGAAACTCTTTGTTTACAGAAATTCGGAATTTCCGAATTTCATCAGAAAGCACCAAATTACTATAATCTTGACGTTATTATTTAAAAATAAAGAAGTTTATCTTAAACAGTTAATTCGTTTTCTTACTAAAATGTTTATTGTAAAGAGGAATAAACTCGCGGTCTTTAACCAAAATATGATTCATAAACCAATCGTTTAAAAACTCAAAAAGTTCATAAAAAGCAATGTCAGATTGAATATCATTCGATGAAGAAAATTGATCAATAACTTTTTTAAATCTTCTGTGATCAAGTATATGATTTTCTTTAGCAGGAAATTTTATTTCGTCCAATATTTTTTCTTCAGTATCAAAGTGATTTACAGAACACTCTGTTAATCTGCCAATTATTTCATTTATACTTTCAGAATAAGTTCCTTTGTAATATGCACTATAAAGTTCATTAATAATTGCAATCAGCTTAAAATGCTGTTCGTCAATTATTTCTATATGAGTTTTAAAAATATCTGACCACCGAATAAACATAGTTTGAAAATTATGACAATACTGTGCATAAAGATACAAAAAAAAGTAAAAATGTCTTATCAATTTAAGAAAAAATTTATTAAACAATATTTATTATGACTTTTTGTCAGAAAAAAATCAAAAAAATCAAACGGCACAATGATTGATAATTTAGGTGAAACAATGAATATTTAACTTTAAAAAATATAATAAACAAAATGGGAAAAATAATAGGAATAGACTTAGGAACAACCAATTCATGCGTTTCGGTTATGGAAGGGAACGAACCTGTGGTTATACCAAACAGCGAAGGAAAAAGAACAACACCTTCAATTGTTGCATTTATTGAAGGCGGAGAAAGAAAAGTTGGAGATCCGGCAAAACGTCAAGCCATTACAAATGCTACAAAAACAATAAATTCTATTAAAAGATTTATGGGCGAATCTTTTGACAATGTTTCAAAAGAAATCCAAAGAGTTCCATACAAAGTTGTAAAAGGCGAAAATAATACTCCGAGAGTAAAAATCGACGACAGATTATTCACTCCGCAAGAAATATCGGCAATGATTCTTCAAAAAATGAAAAAAACTGCCGAAGACTATTTAGGTCAAGAAGTTACTGAAGCTGTAATTACAGTTCCCGCATATTTTAACGATTCGCAAAGACAAGCTACAAAAGAAGCCGGAGAAATTGCCGGTTTAGTGGTAAAAAGAATTATAAACGAACCTACGGCTGCTGCTTTAGCTTATGGTTTGGATAAAAAACAAAAAGACGAAACTATTGCAGTTTTCGACTTAGGCGGAGGAACTTTCGATATTTCGATTCTCGAATTGGGCGACGGCGTTTTTGAAGTAAAATCAACAAACGGCGATACTCATCTTGGCGGCGACGATTTCGACGAAGTTATTATTCAATGGCTTGCCGACGAATTTAAGAAAGACGAAAATCTTGATTTAAGAAAAGATCCAATGGCTCTTCAACGTTTGAAAGAAGCTGCTGAAAAAGCAAAAATTGAATTATCAAGCTCAACAAGCACCGAAATCAATTTGCCTTACATAATGCCTGTTGACGGAATTCCAAAGCATTTGGTGAGAACTCTTTCAAGAGCAAAATTTGAACAACTTGCCGATTCTTTAATCAACAGAGTTATTGAACCTTGCAAACTTGCTTTAAAAGACGCAGGAATAAAAATTACCGAAATTGATGAAGTAATTTTAGTTGGCGGTTCAACAAGAATGCCTTCAATTCAACAAAAAGTTGAAGAATTTTTCGGAAAAACTCCTTCAAAAGGTGTGAATCCGGACGAAGTTGTTGCAATCGGAGCTGCTATTCAAGGCGGAGTTTTAACAGGCGAAGTAAAAGATGTTCTTTTATTGGACGTTACTCCTTTGAGTTTAGGAATTGAAACAATGGGCGGAGTTATGACAAAACTTATTGAATCGAACACTACAATTCCTACAAAAAAAGCTCAAACATTTACAACTGCCGTTGACAACCAACCTTCGGTAGAAATTCACGTTATACAAGGTGAAAGAGCAATGGCAAAAGACAATAAAACAATAGGAAGATTCCATTTGGACGGTTTACCGCCGGCTGCAAGAGGAATTCCGCAAATAGAAGTTGCTTTTGATATTGATGCAAACGGAATTTTAAATGTTACCGCTAAAGATAAAGGAACAGGAAAAGAGCAAAAAATTAGAATTGAAGCTTCATCGGGTTTATCTGATGCTGAAATTCAAAAAATGAAAGACGAAGCTCAAGCAAATGCCGATTCTGACAGATTAGCAAAAGAGAAAATCGAAAAAATTAATCAAGCCGACAGCGTTATTTTCCAAACAGAAAAACAATTAAAAGAAATTGGAGATAAAATTCCTGCGGATAAAAAAACTTTAATCGAGGCTGCATTGAGCAAACTAAAAGATGCACATAAAAACCAAGATTTGGACGCAATTGAAGCTGCAATAAATGAAATTAACACAACATTCCAAGCTGCTTCGCAAGATATTTATAACAGCGGTGCTCAAGGAAATCAAAATGCCGATTTTCAAGATGCAAACATAAATAATCCTCACGGACAAAAAAATTCATCATCGGAAAAGAAAAGCGACGACGACGTAACAGATGTTGATTATGAAGAAGTAAAATAAACAAAATAATAAATTTAATTTTAAGAAGAACCTTTCGAAAGATTGGTTCTTTTTTTGTTTATAGATTTTATCAAATTATATTTTTAAAATATCAATATAAATAAAAAAAATAACTTTCAAACATATATAAAATGAAGCTTTCCGAGGAATTCCTATATTACGTTTGGCAAAATAAATTATTCTTCAAAGAAGATTTTTATGATTCCGACGGAAACAAAATTGAAGTTATTGAAACCGGAAAAAGAAATACCGACTCGGGACCCGACTTTTTTTATTCTAAAATAAAAATCGACGATACTCTTTGGGCAGGAAATGTCGAAATTCACATAAATTCCTCGGATTGGAATAAACACGGACATTCTTCGGATAAATCTTTTGACAATGTAATTTTACATATCGTAATAAATAAAGACTCGGAAACATATAGAACAAACGGCGAAAAAATTCCTGTTGCGGTTCTTAAATTTGACAATTCACATTTTGAAAGATATCGACTGCTTGTTAGCAAAAACGGAACAATTCCATGTTTTGATTTTATAAAAGATATTGATTCTTTCGTAATAAATTCATGGCTTTCGGCACTATTGTATGAACGATTGGAAAATAAAACCGAATATGTAAGAGAAATATCAACCCAAACAAAAAATAACAAAGAAGAAACATTTTATATTCTCACTGCAAAAGCTTTCGGATTTAACGTAAACGGATTGCCGTTTGAACTTTTGGCAAAATCACTTCCTTTAAATATTTTGGCAAAACATAAAAGTAATCTTTTTCAAATTGAAGCATTACTTTTCGGACAATCCGGATTACTTTCCGAAATCGATTGCGAAGATGAATATTTTAAAAATCTGAAAAAAGAATATCAATTCCTAAAAACTAAATATTCACTAAAAGAAATTGACGGCTCGATATGGAAATTTATGAGAATGCGACCCGCAAATTTCCCAACGATTAGGATTTCGCAATTTGCCAATTTAGTATTTTTATCGTCGCATTTATATTCAAAAATTTTAGAAGCCGAAAGCATTGAAAAACTTGAAAACTATTTTCAAATAAAAGCAAGCGAATATTGGGATACTCATTACACTTTCGGAAAATTATCGGATAAAAAAATTAAGCATTTTGGAAATTCGGCAATAAAAAATCTTATTATAAATACAATTATTCCAACACTTTTTATTTTTGGAAAAGATTCCGGAAACGAAGAAATTTCGGAAAAAGCAATAACATTTTTAGAAAATTCAAAAACCGAAAGTAATAATATAATTACCGAATGGGAAAAAACCGGAGTTACAATTAAAAGCGCTTTTGATTCACAAGCAATAATTCATTTATATAAAAACTACTGCCAAAACAAAAAATGCTTAAATTGCAGAATCGGACAAAAAATTATTTAATAATATAAATTATAAAAAATTATGAAACATCCATGTAAATATATCGACACACAAACGAATGATTATTTATGATGTTCCTATCTGACCTTTAAAAACAATTCAAATATAAACAGATGAAAAAACTATTATTTATTACAGCAGTAATTTTGTTAGCTTCATGCGGCGGTTCGCCTTGCGAAAATAAGAAATGTAAAGATTTTAAAACTCAAGCAGAAGCACAAGACAAATACGAATCGGACAAAGATTGTTACAAAAATTTAGATAAAGACAACGACGGAAAAGCTTGCGAAAACCTACCTTAATAAGTTTTGGCTACAAATATTAACAAATTAAATATCAATATGATAAAAATTATTTTTATTTCGGAAACGATTGCATAAAAAATTGATTTCAAAATATTAAATTTTATGTTTTATCTTTGTTAAAATTAATTAAAGAAATATGTCCGGTAAAATAAAAAAAATTGGCCTGATGACAGGCGGAGGAGATTGCCCGGGATTGAACGCGGTAATCAGAGCAGCAACAAGAACTGCTTTAAATTTGGGAATAGAAGTTATAGGTTATAAATTCGGTTACAAAGGTTTGTATAAGAATGATTTCGAAAAACTTACGAAACAAAGAGTTTCGGGAATTCAACATTTGGGCGGAACAATTTTATACAGCTCAAACAAAGATAATTTATTTGAATATGAAGTTGAAGAAGACGGGAAAAAAGTAAAAAAAGATGTTTCCGATATTGCCATAAAAAACATGAAAAAAGAAGGAGTTGACGCTCTTATCATAATTGGAGGCGACGGAACATTAACAAGTGCAAGAGATTTTGCACGAAAAGGCGTAAAAGTTATAGGAGTTCCAAAAACTATCGACAACGATTTGGCTGTTACAGACGTAACATTCGGTTTCAACTCGGCAATAAATGTTGCAAGAGATGCTTTGGACAGATTACACACAACAGCAGAGTCGCATCACAGAATTATGATTCTGGAAGTTATGGGACGAAACGCAGGCTGGATTGCTCTTCATTCAGGAATTGCAGGCTCTGCCGACGTTATTCTTATTCCTGAAATTCCTTATGATATAAATAAAATTATTGAAAAAATTAACGAAAGACACCACAGAGGAAAATTATTCAGTATTATTTGTGTTGCAGAAGGTGCAGTTCCTGTTGGCGGCGGAGTTACTATAAGCAAAATAGTTTCCGACAGTCCGGATCCGATAAGATTAGGCGGTGTAGGAAATATTTTAGCAATGGAATTGGAAAAGCTTGTTACCGAACACGAAACAAGAGCTACTGTTTTAGGGCATTTACAAAGAGGCGGTTCACCAAGCACATTCGACAGAATTTTAGCTACCCGATATGGTGTTAAAGCTGTTGAATTGTTAATTGATGAAAGATACGGAAATATGGTTACAATCAACGGCGATAAAATGTCATTTGAACATCTCGAAAATATTATCGGACGACCAAAATTTGTTGACCCCGACGGAGAACTCGTTAGAACAGCGAAAAGTATAGGAATAACTTTTGGCGATTAATCAAATCCGGTTTTTGAAAGGATTTTTTTTATTTCTATCTAATAAATCGATATTTTCGGTATTCAGTCCTCAGTTCATAGTCTTCAGCCTACAGTATTTGTTATTACTGCCGACTGAAGACTGCCGACTGCCGACTGAAGACTGAAGACTGTGAACTGAATAAAATATTTATTCTAACATCTTCTTCAATAAAAAAAGTTTATATTTTTTATAAGGCGGATATTTTAGAAACGGCTCAAAAACTGTTGGTTTACTGAGAATACTTTTATAATGACTAAATGCTTTAAATCCGGCATGTTCGTGATAATTTCCTGTTCCGCTTGTGCCGACACCTCCGAATGGAAGATTTCCGTTTGAAAGATGTAAAACTGTATCGTTAACAGCTCCGCCGCCAAAAGATATTTCAGATAAAATGTTATCAACTTGTTCGCCTCTTTTTCCGAAAACATAAAGAGCAAGCGGTTTTGGTCTTGATTTAACTTCTTTTATAACATCGTTTAATTCTGTAAAAGATATAATCGGCAAAATCGGACCAAAAATTTCATCATCCATAATTTTATCCGAAAAAGAAACATTGTTAATAATTGTAGGATAAATAAATAGTTTTTCAATATCGGTTTCTCCGCCAAAAAATATTTTATCTTTATCTATTAAATTTGTTAATCTGATGAAATTTTTCTCATTTATAATACGCACATAATTTTCGGAAATATCAGTTTTCTTAGGAAAAAGTTTCTCCAAAAGTTTTTTCATTTCATTCAAAAGATTTACCTTAATTTCTTGGTCGACAAGAATATAATCCGGAGCAACGCAAGTTTGACCGGCATTTAAAAATTTTCCCCAAACAATTCTTTTGGCAGTCATTTTTAAATCGCAATCTTTCAAAACAAAAACAGGGCTTTTACCGCCAAGTTCGAGAGTTACGGGAGTTAAATGTTTTGCTGCGGCTTCATAAACAATTTTTCCTACGGGAATACTTCCGGTGAAAAATATTTTATCAAATTTTTGTTCGAGCAATTCGGAAGTTTCTTTAACTCCGCCTTCATATACGTATAAAAATTCGCTTTCAAAATTAGAATTTATTAGTTCTGCCATAACTTCCGAAGTGTTTTTTGAAAGTTCACTCGGTTTTAAAATAACGGTATTTCCTGCTGCAACAGCCGAAATTAATGGAATTAACGAAAGTTGGTATGGATAATTCCAAGCACCAATAACAAGAACTATTCCAAGCGGTTCGGGAATTATAAAACTTTTTCCCGGCATGTTTGGAATATTTGTTCGAACTTTTTTTGGCTTACTCCATCTTTTTAATTTCTTAACAGCAACATTAATTTCATGATAAATTAAAGAAAGTTCTGTTTCATAAGTTTCATACTTCGATTTTCCAAAATCTTTATAAATTGCTTCGTAAAGAAGTTTTTCGTTAGATTTAAGAATATCTTTAAGTTTCTTTAAATTTGCAACTCTTTTAAATGTTTCTTTTGTTCTTCCATAGAAAAAGAAAAGTCTTTGCGAATCAATAAGTTCGTTTATAATCATAATAATTGATTTTTATTTGAATTTTCTTGGTGAAATCATATTTTCGGGTAAAAGTATTTCTTGTAATTCACTTTCAGACAGCAATTTTCGTTCCAGAACAATGTCATAAACTCCTTTTCCGGTTTCGAGAGCTTCTTTGGCAATTGAAGAGCAAGCTTCGTAACCGAGAACAGGATTTAAAGCTGTTACAAGCCCAATGCTGTTATAAACCATTCGCTTAAGATGTTCAACGTTTGCGGTAATTCCGTCTATGGCTTTCATTCTTAAAACAGCCATTCCGTTTTTAAGCATTTCTATAGATTCAAAAAGGCTTTGAACAATTACAGGTTCCATAACGTTTAGTTCAAGCTGACCGGCTTCGGCAGCTAATGTAACGGTTAAATCGTTGCCGATAACTTTAAATGCAATTTGATTTACAACTTCGGGAATTACCGGATTTACTTTTCCGGGCATTATTGAAGAACCGGGTTGCATTGGCGGAAGATTAATTTCATTTAATCCGCAACGCGGTCCGGAAGAAAGCAGTCTAAGGTCGTTTGATATTTTTGAAAGTTTAATTGCTAATCTTTTTAATGCAGACGAAAACATTACAAAACTTCCGGTGTCTTGAGTTGCTTCAACCAAATTAACGGCAAGTTCAACTTTTAAACCTGTAACTTCTCTAAGATGTTTGTCAACACTTTGGCTGTAACCGGGTTCGGAATTTATTCCGGTTCCGATTGCTGTTGCTCCCATGTTATGCGATAACATTAAATCGGCATTTTGATTTATTCTTTCAATTTCTTCACTCAAAATAACTGCATAAGCTTCAAATTCTTGCCCGAGTGTCATCGGAACTGCATCTTGCAATTGTGTTCGTCCCATTTTTATAACACTTTTAAATTCTTCGGCTTTTTTTCTGAAAGCATCAACAAGTTTTACCAATTCTTCTATTAGTGTTTTTGAACTGTTGATAAGTGCAATTTTTACGGAAGTTGGATACGCATCGTTTGTTGATTGCGAGAGGTTTACATGATTATTTGGATGACAAAAGTTATATTCGCCTTTTGCGTGTCCCATTTTTTCGAGTGCAATATTTGCAATAACTTCGTTTGCGTTCATATTTGTTGATGTTCCTGCGCCACCTTGAATCATATCAACAATAAATTCTTTTTTATGTTTACCTTTAATAATTAAATCGCAAGCTTTTATAATGTATTTTCCTATTTCGGGCTGTAAAATTCCTAATTCCATATTTGCCAAAGCAGCAGCTTTTTTCACATAAGCAAGTGCTTTAACAAGTGTAGGATAAAAGCTTAAAGAAACGCCGGTTATATTAAAATTTTCGCGTGCGCGCAGAGTTTGAACACCGTAATAAAATTCGTCGGGCACATTTCTTTCTCCGAGTAAATCGTGCTCCAACCTTGTTTTTCCGGAAACGTATTGTGCGCCAACGTTAATAAGTCTTGTGTTTGAATGGCTCATTCTTCGGGAAATAATTCCGGAAACATTTGCAAAAATCTTAACTGCAATTTTTCCGTTTTCTTCAAGAATTTTCTTTAACAAATCGGCATCAATTAAATATATTTCGGATTCTTTGGTTGTTCTGGCTGATGTTGAATGCGGAGAATTGTCTATAATTGCTCCTTCACTTATAAAATCGGTTTTCCCGAAACGAGTTATAATAATTTCTTCTCCGAAAGTAGTTTTTTTATATAATAATACTTCGCCGGAGGAAATTACAAAAACTTTACTTCTTTCATATCCGTCTTCAAAAAGACTTTCGTTTTTGGCAAAGCTTCTTTTTTCGGCAATTTGAAATATAATTTTTAATTCACTTTCTGATAAATTCTTAAATAATTCAATTTTTTTAAGAAATTCAATTGCGTTTTCTGTCTTCATTATTTTATATTTTTATTCTAATTTGAAATTTTACTTCTGTTTTGTTACTTCCTTGTATTTCGGTTAATCCGGAACCTAAAACATCTGTATCGGCATAACTGAAAATTGCAACTCTTGCCCAAAAATCAATTTTATCGGGAATAATTGTATATTTTAAAGTTAAATAAGTTCTAATTCCTTTTCCGGAAAATGCGGGAATTGAATATCCGTAGAGAATATCTGTTTCGTAAGCATAAATTCTTGCATTATAAGTTGCGTCAAAAATTGCAAACCTAAAATCAAGAGTAAAAGGCAATGTTTGGTGTTTGTAGGAAATATCCTGAAACATTAAAAATCCGGTTTCGGTAATGTTTCCTTCTTTTGAATATTTTGAAAGTTCTATACGGTTTTTTAGTGATAATGTTGAAGAAATTTTGTAGTTTATATTATATCGAAATTGTGTTTTTGTGTATGGAACAACAGGTTTTATGCCTAAAACATCTAAAGAAGTGTTTTCGGATTTTGTTTCGGTTTTATATCTGGCATACATTGTAAGAAAACGGTTGATACTGTAATCGGCTTGCACAAAATAATCTGCTCCGAATGAAGGTGCATTTGTGCCGAATTTTAACCAAGGAAATGAATAAGAATCAAAATATGCTGAAATTTTTAGCGATTTATACGGATTTATTTCAGCACCTAAATATAATCCTTTTTCGTTTGCAGTTCCGGAAGATTCGCCAAAACCGGCAGAATAATATGCTTGATAATCTCTTTGATAATTTCTGTGAAGTGCCGATATTGAAATTTGAGATGCAAGACTAACGGTAACTCCGTTTAATAATGCAAAACCGCCGTTTTGACTCATTGCTTCTTCACCAAAAAAATAGAAATTTTGATATGTAAAATTATAATCTATACTTGTGTTAAAATTGCTTGAACCGTTAAAATAGAACTGATTATATGTTTGCGGATTTTTATTAAGTGTGGCTCCAAACATATATTGAAGAAATGTTGCTCCTAAATTAAAATTATTTTTCCGGAGTTTTATGTTTGAACCGTATAACATTTCCGAAACAGCTTTTCTGTCTTCATTTTCGGCTAATGTTCTGTGAAGTCCTGTGATTTGAAACGAAGTTGCCATTTGTTCGTCGGCAATTGTGTCTTCGGAATTAAGATTTGCATCAATATTTTTATAAGAAAAAAATACCGAAACATCAATATCTCCAAACCTGAGAGTTGTTCCGGCTCCACGAAGAAATAGGTTTTCGTCGCTCGATGAATATTTGCTGAGTCCGTCGTCGGATTTTCTTATATCGTTAACATACGACGATTTGCTTGTTGATAAACCCGACCAAATTATTAATCCTTGACCAAAGTTTGCTTTGTAATCGCCTAATGCAATTGATTTTATTTTACCTATATTTTTTATAAAAAGATGTGCGCTGTAATAATCGAATCCATATTTTTGTGTTCCTTCAAAAAATTGTTCTCCGGGATCTTTTTCAGCCAAAAAACCAAACTGAATTGTTCTTTTGTAATCAAATTGATATTTTGTGTAGTATTTATATTTATCGCCAAGATATTTATCGCCTTCATAAAGCGGGTCGAATCCTTTTTGTTGTTGAGTAAAAAATTGTGTTCGTAAAAAAATTGTTTGTTTTCCGTATTTAAAAACTCTTTTCAAATCGGGAAATTCGGTTTTGTCAACTTCTTCAACTTTCACAAAAGATAAAATACGTTCAATATCTTTTGTTTCAAAGCCGTTGAGAAGTTGTAGTTCGTAAATTGTTTTAAATCCTTGTGTTTTATATCGATATTTTAAAATTTCTTCTATTTGAATATCACTCAAAAACTTAAGTTTTTCTAAGGTTTCTCTTTTAGCCGAATTTAAATTTAAAGGATTTTGCGAGAAATAAAATAAATCGTCAAAAAGCGATGTGTAATCCAAGTCTTCGTCGGAAGTTTCGGCAATTTCTTCAATTAAACTTTCTATTGTTTGGGTTGTTTCGGAAACTTGCGAATATCCAAAATTAGTAACAAAAAAGGCAGAAATAAATAATATTTTTTTTTTAATTTTCAGATTCATTCTAACAAGTTTTATAAAAAAAATTAATTTTAAATTAAATATCACGAAATAAACATATTATCAAATCCTAAGGCCGAAGAATAATCTTTGCTCCATTTTTTAATTTGTTCAATAGAATAAAGAATTATGCCTGCTTCAATTAGTTTTTTAATTGTACGAATTTCAAAAGCTCCTGATTTTCCGTCAATTAAAAAACCAATTATTAGAATTTGAGAAATTGCTTTTTTAATTTCGGGTGATGAATTTTGTATTTTATCTAAATAATTTTTAGAAAGTTTGTGTTCTTTTTTTATTTTAATTTCAAAAGTATTAAGTAAATGTTTTGCAAAAAAATAATCTGTAGGATAAAAATTTCTTTTTGCAATTGCAATATATTCTAAAGTATCGTAAATCAGATTTTTAAATTCGATATTGTCGTGAAATTTTTCGTGAAATATTTTTCCGGTTTCAACCATAAGTTTTCCTGCAAGCATTCTCATATCTGCTCTTCGCATCACAACCGATGAAGCATAAGCATTCCAAAAAGCATAAATAGGAATTGCCGCAATATCGGTAACTGCTCTAATTGCAATACGTCCGAATACTTTACGGAGAGTTATTTTTAAAGCAAAATTTGTGAGAAATGCTTTAACCATTGATACAACTCTTATTAAAAACATTCCGGGTTTTGAAAAATTTTGATAAGGATTTATTCCCACTTCAATAAATCTTTTTTTATCTTTTCCCAATCCTATCAACACCATTTCTTGTGTGTCTTCATCAATTTTATTTGTGTAATCGGGAATTTTCAAATCGTAAATTTTGGATATTTTTCCAACGTTTCTTAAATCGTTTTTCATAAGCAACCAAATTTCTATTGCAACAAGAAATAGGCTGTAGATAAATTCGCGAACGGAATATTCTACGGAAAGATTTGTGAACGGGATTATAAGAGTTTCACTTGGAACTAATTGCGGAAAAACATAACGCGGTAAAAAAAGAAAAAACACGCCTGATGCACCAAGTAAACCGGAAATCAACATTGCTTTCTTTTTAATTTTTTTAACTTCTGCTCTTTTTTCAAGCTTTGTTAAATTTTCTTCAAAAGAAATACCTTCAGCTTTCTTAACAAAATAGCTGTATGCTGCTTTTTCGGTTACATTTGATATTTTTAATATCTTAATTTTTTTCACGAATATAAAAATCTAAAAAATAAAATGTAAAATTACATATCTTTAATATCTTCATCAAAAAAGAATTCTTTCCGGAAATTAACAAGTCCGAGTTCGGTTGTTGACCTTGTGAGAGCTGTGTATAACCACCTTAAATATTCGGTATTTATCATTTCCTGTTCAACAAAACCTTGGTCAACAAAAACTTTTTTCCATTGTCCGCCTTGAGCTTTATGACAAGTAATTGCATAAGCATATTTTACTTGCATTGCGTTAAAAAACGGATGTTCGCGAATTTCGGTAAATCGTTTTCGTTTATTTTTAATTTGCAAAAAATCTTCTTCAATTTTATAATATAATTCTTTGTTTTGGTCATAAGAAAGTGAAGGAGTTTCGGTATGCAAAGTATCAAGCATAATCATCGAATCTACTTCCAAATCGTTATAATCGGAAAATTTTAAAGATACTTCGGCAAATCTGTACCCGTATCTTTCTGTATATTTTTTTATTTTAACAATTTCGCAAATATCGCCGTTTGCAATAAATTCTATTTCGGGAAAATCTCTTGTCCAAAAATAATTATTTTTCACAATCATAAGCAAATCGCCGATTGAAAGTTCTTCTTCTTTGTAAAGAACAGAGTTTCTAATTCCTTGATTAAAACGATTTGCTCTTTTGTTCGACCTGCAAATCACTGCAACTTCTTTTATGGAGTATTTGCGGTAAGCATTATCAATTTTTTCTATTAAATCTTCGCCGCTAACTTTTTCTATATCAATAAAATTACCAATTGTAATCTTTGGAAATCCTTTAAAATCTACTTTTCCGTTGTGTTCAATACTTTTTTGAATTAATTTTCTAATTTTTGTAGCATTAAATAAAATTCCGGATTCGCTGCTTTGCCTTACAACTTCTGTGAGTTCAAATTCAACAACATCATATCCGTAAAGTTCCAATTCTTTTTTTTCCAAAGCCGGACTAATATCAAGTTTCACGGGCGGAAGCTGAGCTGTGTCGCCGGTTAAAATCAGTTTACAATTTTTACCGTTATACACAAACTCAATCAAATCGTCGAGCAAACGTCCCGAACCGAAAACCGAGTTATCCATAGAAGAATTTGCAATCATGGAAGCTTCATCAACAATAAAAATTGTGTCGGAATTCAAATTAATATCTAAGACAAAATTACTGAAATTATCGCTTTGCTTCTGACGATATATTTTTTTATGAATTGTAAAAGCTTCTTTTTTAGAATAATTACTCAAAACTTTTGCTGCACGCCCTGTGGGAGCCATTAAAACAGATTTTATTTTAAGTTTTGACAATGATTTTACAAGTGCTGCAATTAATGAAGTTTTTCCGGTTCCGGCATATCCTTTTAATAAAAAAATTTTATCGGCAATTTCTTCTTTTTTTAAAAATTCCGAAAATTTTTCAATTACTATTAACTGTTCATCTGTCGGTTTATGCTTAAATTCATCGAGAATAGCCTTGTTTATAAATGAGTTTAACATTAATAATAAATTTAATGGAAACAATAATTTTAAATATTATTTTTTACTTTTGTAAGCAAACTTAAAAAAATAAATGCAATGATAGTTTATTTAATTCTTTTTATTTTAGCAACCGTAGGTATAGCTATCATTTTCAACACCAATTTATCAAAAAATAAGCTTTTAAAATTTGGCTCTGTAGGATTATATTTTTTTATAATAGAATTCTTATTGTTTATTGTTACCGAAGACATTACGGTTCCAATTATTATTTTGGCTTTGTCGGCAATTTTGGCAATTTTAATTTTTGCAATACGCGGCAGTTTTATTTTGTCGGCTAAAAGTAAAATTTTTAAATATTCATTAATTATATTATCTTTAATTTCAGTATTCGGATTATCATATATTTTGATTGAAAGCATAATGCAACCAATTAAATTTGAAGAAGAAAAACAAGAAAGATATGTTGCAGCAGTTTCCGAATTAATGGATATAAGAATTGCTCAAACATTTTACAAAAGAGAATACGGCAAATACACATCGAGCATTGACGAATTGAGAAATTTTATTTTGAAAGACTCTATTTCAATAGTGAAAAAAGAAGGCGTTATTCCGGATTCAATATATCTTAAAGCAGGAAACGACTTAGCAAAAGCAGAAAAAATATGCCTTGAAAGAAAAATAATATCAAGAGACACAAGCAAAAAAAGCGTAAAAGATTCATTATTCAAAAATTTTGATTCTAAAAAATTCGGATACGTTCCATTCTCCGAAAATATTTTATTTGAAATGGATACAGCAACTATCGAATCCGGCGGAATTAAAATAAATCTTTTTCAATGTTGTGTTACAAACATGGTGCTTTTAGACGGATTAAACCGTCAATTGATATTAAATTTAGACGACGATGCTATTGAAGCAAATAAATATCCGGGAATAAAAGTAGGTTCAACAGAAGAAAATAATAATAACGACGGAAATTGGGATAAAGAAATAGAAGTAATAATATTAAAAAATAAATAATTTAACTAACCAATAAGCATTAAATTCAGTCTATTTATCAAATTTTTGTATTATAAAATTGACCAATTTTAATTTTTGGTATATTTTATGTAAATAATTTAATGAAATTTATTATTTTTATCAAATATTTATAATTCAACTAATTTTTACCTAAGAAACAGTTTTTTGAAAAAAAATAAGACTATGGAAAATTTATCATTCTTTAATGAAACATTCAGCATAAATAACACATCTACATATTTGTTGTCTTTGGAACTCGAATATGCAGGATACGCATATTCAATCATCGACTCTATTCGTAACAGATATGTTGCGATAAAATACGTAAACTTTGAAAAAGATATTCTTTCAAACGATTATGCCGATAAATTAAAGTTTATGATTGATACAGATCCGTTTTTAAAAAGAAACTATAAAACTGTAAACTTTAGTTTTGTAACCCACAAAACAACACTTATTCCAAAATCACTTTTCGAGAAAAAAGACATAAAATTATATTTTGAATTCAACCAAAAACTCGACGAATTTGAAGAATTGCATTTCAACTATCTTCAAAATACCGAAGCATACAATATTTTTGCAATTCCTTCGGAAGTAACAACAATTTTGGTAAACCGGTTTCCGGAAATAAGATTTTTTCACCAAGCGAGCATGTTTATTGAAAACACACTAAACAAAGCAAAAAACCTAAAATTCAAATTGCCTTATATTCAAATTAACGTAAACTCTGAATTTTTTGATATTGCAGTTGTTGTGAACGAAAAAGTTGTTCTTTATAACACATATTTCTTTACCGGCGAAGCAGATTTTGTTTATTACATACTAAATACATTAAACCAACTCGGATTAAAATCAACAAAAGGATACTTGGATATTTGCGGAGAAGTTTCGCAAGACTCAAAAATATTTAAACAAGCACAAAATTATTTTCCTGCATTAAAATTCTCGAAACTAATAACCGGAACCGAATACGTTTTTTACGACGTTCCGGAACATACATTATATAATGTGTTAAACCTTCATAAATGCGAATAATAAGAGGCAAATACAGAGGAAAAAAGATACAAGTTCCCTCAAATTTTATTGCACGACCTACAACAGATTTTGCCAAAGAAGCAATATTTAATATCATTGAAAACAATTTTGAAATTGAAGAAATAAAAGTTCTGGATTTATTCACCGGAACCGGAAGTATCGGATTTGAATTTCTTTCGAGAGGTGCAAAATCGGTAACATCTGTTGAAATAGAAAAGAAATATTTTGCATTCATTAAAAGAATAGGACTTGAACTTTTTCCGAACAATTATTACCCCATAAATGCCGACGCATTCAAATTTATTAAAACAAGAAGCCTCGAATACGATATAATTTTTGCCGATCCGCCGTTTGATTCCGGCGAAATAGAAGCTATTCCGGATTTGATAATGAAATCGGGAAAAATAAAACAAAACACAGTTTTAATATTGGAACATTCTGAACAACAAAACTTTTCGGAGACACAATATTTCTTAAAAACACGAAAATACGGGAAAGTAAATTTCAGTTTTTTTTGTCAAGAAAATTTTATGTAATTATTTTTGAAAAAAACATTATTTTTTTTTGCAGAAAAGAAATTAAATTTATCTTTGCAACGCTTTTAGCGAAAAGGTTTGGTAGTTCAGTTGGTTAGAATACATGCCTGTCACGCATGGGGTCGCGGGTTCGAGTCCCGTCCAGACCGCCGGTTAAAAACAAAAAAGAACATTATTTTTTAAAAAGCCCGATTTTTCGGGCTTTTTTTATTTCACCCTACGAACTTTTTAAAATAAAATTGGTTATTTTTAAATAATATCGTTTATTTATGATACTATTTTGTTCCTAAATTTGTTCCCATGAAAATAAAATTTAAAGTGAATTTTAATCGAAAAAAAACATTACGAGCCGACGGAACGGCTCCGATTGTTATCGAAGCATATTTAAATGCTAAAAGAAAATATTTCAATACAGGTTTATCAATCGAACCAAAGTTTTGGGACGAAAAAAGAAACAGAGTAAACGGCAAATTTACTTCAGCGTTTGAATATAATTCGATTATTAATGATATGCTATTGAAATTTGAAGAGTTTGAATATCAAATGTTGTCCAAAAATAAAACAATTTCACTGTCCGATTTAGATAATATTGATAATGCAGATTCGCAAACAGATTTTTTTGATTTTGCCAAAGTAGAACTTGAGAAGAAAAACATCAAAAAAGCTTCATATACCTGCGACAGGACTATGTTAAAGCACTTAGAGAACTTCAATAAGGCATTCAGATTAAAAGACATTGACTATAAATTTGTAACCGACTTTGATAAATTCCTTCGAGACAAAGGACTGCACGTTAACACAGTTCATAAATTACATAAAGGTTTCAAAAGTTACTTAAATATCGCAATGAAAAACGGTTTAATGCCCGAAGGAAAAAATCCGTATTTAAACTTTTCTGCTCCAAAAAAAGATACCGAAAGAGAAGTTTTAACGGCTGATGAAGTTGAGAAGATTGAAAAAATTGAATTTAATAGCGTTACGGAACAATTAAGAACGCTTACCGATATGTTTTTATTTGCAATTTATACAGGATTAAGATTTTCCGACATTCAGACAATATCGGTTAACAACATTATCAAGTCAGGAACGGAAGTAAACCTTAAATTTCAACAACAAAAAACAGAAAGATACACAACCATACCTTTACATTTATTGTTTAACGGCAAACCTGCCACATTAATTGAAAAATATTTAACCGAAGAAAATGGTATTTTATTTAAAAAAATTACAAATCAAGCTGCAAACAGACTTTTAAAAGTAATAGCACTATCTTCGGGGATAAATAAAAACCTTACTTTCCACATTGCACGGCACACATTCGGAACTCTTTTAGCTGCTCACACAGGCGACCAATTTTTGATACAAAATTTAATGGGACATGCAAACATTAAAACGAGCTTGATTTATATTCATTTGTCAAAAAAACATATTAACGATAAACTTAAAAATATTAATTGGGAGTAAAAAACATTAAGAATGTTAAGATTTCTTAACCCAGTCTTAATGTCTTAATGTATTTGCAGTATATGTTGCAACTGTAATACCTTTACTATAATCGGTATCTTCATAAAAAAGCCCCATACGATTGAGAGCTAAAAAATAGCTTTTCCTTTTATTGTAGTAGTTAAGTTCAGATTTTATAAACCATGCTTTTTTGCCTAATTTTTCAGCAATAAACCATTTTTCCAACAATCTTGAAGTTCTGCCGTTGCCGTCTTCAAAAGGGTGTATTTTAACAAATGCCAAACTAAGCATAAATCCAAAGTAAAATACTTCTTTTACAGATAAATTTCTTTGTAACAATATGTTTAAATCGTGTATCAGTTTTTCAAACTCCGATTTGACTTCTTCTTTTGTAGCTGCAGTATATAAAATATTTCCGTTTTCGGCATAAATAATCTCGTCGAATTTTCTAATTTTTCCTTGAGCATCTTTTTTTACTAAGCTTTTTGAAAGTAGTTTGTGTGCAGTTAATAAGTTTTTTTTGTTCAAAATATTGTTTTGAGCAAATATGTATGCATCAAAAAGATTATTTGTAGCATCAATATATTTGGAGCTAAATCGCTTTTTATGTAACAAATATTGTATTAAATCTTCCGAGCTTGCAATTTCTCCTTCTATTTTTGCCGAACTTGCAACCGAATTTGTATTATAGTAAAAAATATCCTTATTAAAATCGTTATACACAATCTTGTCGAATACAGATTTTAATTTGAAATCTATTTTGCTTTTATATTCTCCCAAAAATTTTACCGGTATAATTTTCAGTTTATCCATTTTAAATAAATTAATTTCAAAGATAAGTTTTTTTTGTAAATTTTCAATAACTAAATAATAAGGCAGAGCGTTTTGGCACTCTGCCCCTCTTCGTGATGTGCAGCGGACTGCGTGGGGTATTT
>DZBS01000011.1:0-19022 GCA_022729995.1 Draconibacterium orientale
TCACATTTTCACATTTTCAAATTTTCACATTTTCAAATTTTCACATTTTCAAATTAGCACATTAAATTTTCATTCTCTTAAAATAGAAAAATCTATTCTTCTGTTTTGTTCTCGGTTAATTTCGCTTGTGTTTGGAACAACAGGTTGTGCATCGGCTTTTGAATCGGTTGTAATTCTGTCGGATGCAATTCCTTTAGATTCCAGATAATATTTTACGGCATCGGCTCTCATTTTCGAGTATTTTTCATTTGCTTCTTTTGAGCCTAAATCGCAAGTGAAACCTGTAATAAGAATTTTAATTTTTTGATTTATATTCATCAAAACAACTACAGAATCCAAATAATTTCTCGAAGCTTTAGAAAGCACGGCAGAATTAAGGTCGAAATGAATTCCTCTTTTTAAAATATCATATTCGCTTTGCGAAAGTTGTTGAACCGGATTTTGTTTAATTGAGTCGGCAACAATAATTGAATCTTGCTTTTCTTTAATTTTCTGAATTTCAATTTTCTTCACTTCTTCTCGTCGCATAGAATCTGTTAAATCCAAAACATCGTTGTAAAAACCGTAATTGTTTGACATTATGTATTCTTCATAAGTCTTATTTCCAATTGTGTGTTTCATTCTGTTGTCGACTAAACTGTCGGCAATAATTGGAATTGTATCTTTCAACGGATTGTTTTTTCTTCCTCCAAAACCATAAGTAAGCATTATTTCGTGAGTTGAGCCGCCAATATTTGAAATTGCCGTAGAATTTGTTTCGTAAGAATATGCAATTCCTATTTTTGAAATATTAAAACCTGTTGACAGAACAATGCTTTTAGTCGTTTTATAGCCGCCTTCAATCCAAAAAATATTTTTAAAAAACAAACACAAATCGGCTTGTCCGCTTAGGTTTTCTTGTTTTACATAAACAGCGGATAATGAAGGTTTTAAAAACCAATTGTTATTTATTTTCATAAAATATGAAGTGTAGGCCAAATATCTTGTTAATGTGTCGTTTGAAGTTCTGTATAATATCGGAATTGCAAAATCGAATTCAAAATTTTTTAAATTATATGACAATCCGGCACCTGCATAAATAATAGGTTTCATATTGTAATTATCAACAACAATAGGATCCAACGGGTCAAAAACCAAAATATCTTGAGTGTTTAAACTTTTTGACAGATAACCAAAATTAATTCCGAATGAAAGTGATTGGTATTTTGATATTTGTGTTCTGAAAGAGTAATCGAGCCTTGCAGAATTATAATTTAGCAATCCTTCGGTTTGATTTTTTAACATTCCTCCCAAACTCATTTTTTTTGAAATTGGGCTGTGAAGTCCGAATGTAGCAGTTTTTGGCGAACCGGGAATAGAAACCAAATGATTTCTGTAACTCATAAAAGCAACAAAATTTCCTGCATCGCCTGTGTGAGCCGGATTATAATAAAAAAGATTGTGCGTGTAAAAATTATGAGTCCCGTATATTTGTGAAAATGCGGGAATTGATAAAAATATACTTATCAGTATAAAAAGTAATTTTTTATAGTTCATTTGTGATTTACTGTTTTATAAATATTTGTTTTTTATCTTAAAAGTGTAATTGTTCCTTTAATTTGTTCGGTTTCCGATTTTAATAAGTAATAGTAAACACCTTGCGAAAGGATTTTGCCTTCGGAAGTTCCGTTCCAATCGTTATTATATCCTGTTGAATGAAATACAAGTTTTCCGGAATAATTATATATAAATGTTTCGTAATTAATTGTTGCATCGGGAGCACCTTTAATTATCCAAGTGTCGTTATGTCCGTCGCCGTTTGGTGTTAATAAATTGGCTATTTCAAGGCTTGAATTTCCGGGATTTTCAACAGATATTTTAATAAAAAATTTCGTAAATAAATTCGGAATTCCGTTGTCAATAACTCCCACAGCAATTTCATACGAAGGAATAACTGCAAAGACAATATTTTCGGGAATTTTCAAAAATATTTCACCTTGCGGACTAATATTAAAAGTTAAAGTGTCTCCGTCCAAAGCTTTGAAAGTTAAAACTTGGTCGGCATCTGCATCGCTTGCATCAAGTTTTCCAATCAAATCGCCTGCATTTTGATTTTCTTTCACAATATATTCCATATAATTTCCAATCGGCTGATTATTATTTGTAACATTAATTGTTAAGATTTTTGCAACTGAATTGTATGAAATTCCGTCGCTTACAAAAAAATTAAATTCGGTGTAATAATAATTATTTGCAGCATCGCCAATTTGGTCAATTACAGGCCTAAATCTCATTAACAAAATTTCTTCGTAGCTAATAATTTGATTTACAAAAACATCTTCGCCTGCATCATCAAGCAAATTTTGATTATAATCTATAAACAATTTTCCTTTCGTTGGAGTTGTAGCAATTTTTATTTGCGAAAGAATGTCTCCGTCAGTATCAAAAATAGGAAAAACATGCGGATGAAAAATAAAATCGAAATTTTTGGCCGTTACAACTGTATTATCCAAAGAAGTTGGAGCAGTATTTATGCGAGAACTAACATGGAAAAGTCCAAATTCACCAACATTATTTCTGGAAATTGACGAAATATCTGCAACTGTTGTTCCGGCAGTAACTCCCGGATTATCCCAACCTGAAATTGTATGATGTGAAATGTAAGCGTTTAGTATATCAAAAGAAACTGCATTTACTGTCGATTCCCATTTTAGCGTTATATTAGCATTTGAAACTGTAATATCCGGAAGAATTTCCCACGTTATTGGAATTATATTATCGAAAACTAATTGTGTTCCGGAATATCCGTCAGAGAAAACCCCGTCGAAAGCTCGCAATGATAAAACTCCCAATGACGTTTCTGAAAAATATACTATTTCGGTTCTGTAATTTGATGTCCCTACCGGACAAATAAATGTTGTGCTTGCAGCAATTGAATTTACTTTCACACAACCGGAGTTGTTTGTTACTATATATGAATTTGTATTTTGGGTTGAAATTATTATTGATGAGTTTAAGTTTAAATTATTATTGTTCAAAATTAATTTTCCTGTTGTTATGTCTAATGAAACATTAACGTTTACTTCTTTGTCCAAATTCACGTTTGAAGAATTATTTATTTTCAAATTATTCAAACTAATTGGAGGAAAACTGTTTAGTCCTGTAACTTGTCCGGCTGTTCCGTTATAAATAAGGTTTAAGTTTGAAGTAAAATCTGCCGTAGGAATACTCGCTTCCAATCCTCCCGAATTTGCAGTTAAAACAGTGGAAAGTGAATTGAATTTTAAATTTATATTTGAAGTAACAAGTCTATTTAATTTGCAATCAACTGTTCCTAATACTGAAATATCATGAACAATATCCGGGCTTTTGATGTTTAAATCGTTTTCTAAAAGTAAAGTTCCGTCTGCAGGAAGCAGTTCATAAGAAGCAATTATAGGAGAATTTATCAAAAAATCTATATTTGAATTTCCGGACATAACAATTGTTGGTCCGCTCAAAATTATTCCGTCAGCTCCGGTTTGTAGAGAAATATTTCCGTTTTCGGCATTTATTCCGCCTCCGTAAATGTCAATTTTATCAAACCCGTTTCCTACAAAAGTAAATGCACCGTTTAGTGTAGAAAGTGTATTAAACGAAAATAAACTTGCCACATTTGAAGAACTTGAAATTGTAACATTACTTCCGGAACTGTTAACAATATTTCCTAAATGTTTATTAGAAAAATTTAAAAGTGAACCGTCGCCGCCGTAGATTTCAAAATAACTTCCGTTCTCAAAATAAGTTATATAACCGCCCATTCCTTCGGGTCCAAAAGGTGAATTCCCGTTTCCATAAGAAAAAACCGAAGCATCTTTAAATAGAACTGTGTTAATATTTGTTCCCGACTGTTCGAATGGAAATCCGGTATAATTAATTCCTGTCTTGAAAATAGAACCGGCATAAAAATTTATTCCGTTTACTGTATATGTTTCTATTTTATGAGCTGCATTATCGAAAAATATTTCACCGTAAATATCGGCTTTGTTTATTATTCTAAGTGTCGACGCATTTAAATCTGTTAACGACAAAGACGCTGAAGTTGCAATATATAAATCGTTAATTAAATGAATATTTATGTTTAATACAAAATCAAAGCTTACATTTGCTCCTGAATTTATTTTAATTCCGCCAATAAAAGTAAAAAAATCGGGTATTTCATCAACATTAGCATTTGTATTAAAAACAATTGTATCTGTTGCCAAAGGAACAATATCGGAGCTCCAATTAAACATATCGGTATATGTATGCCCGTCGCCCAAACCTGACCAAGTTCTTACATTTTGAGAGTATGATTTATTTAAAATCGAAATTGAAAATAGAAATAATAATACAATAGTAAATTTTCGCATAATACTATATTTTAGTGAACCAATTTTATTGAATTATTTTACCTGAAATATTTTTACGTAAAAATACATCAAATGTTATTGTATTGACAATAATAATTCCAAAAAGTTGCAAATTTGAAATTAATGTTTCCATTAATCAATGAAAATTTGAGATTGATAAATTTCATAAAATTTCTGTTTTCAATAATTAATTTAGCATATATTTGCCCGATTTTTTAAAATCCAAAATTATGATAAAGAAACAAGATTTTATTTTTGCTTTATTTTTGGCAGCAGTTTTTCTTCCTTTTGTTTTTTCTGAAACTCTCTACAATTTTTTATTCGACCCCGAAACAGGTTTTAATACCAAATTTCCTTTATTAACAAGCTTTATTAAGTTTGCAATCCTTGCAACTTCGGGCGAATTATTGGGTTTAAGGATTTTAACCGGAAAATATTTTAAACCGGGTTTCGGCATTTTTCCGCGTGCCGTTGTTTGGGGAATTTTGGGTGTTGCAATAAAAATTGCTTTTGTAATTTTTATTGCAGGAACCACATTTTTTGCCGAAAAATATTTGGGATTTCAAAATGCCAAAGAAATTATGCACAGTGCTTTAAGCATTGATAAAATTATAATTGCTATTTTAATAAGCACATTTTTAAATTTGTTTTTTGCTCCGGTTTTTATGACTTTTCATAAAATTACCGATACTCATATTTTATTTCACGAAGGGAAATTAAAATCGCTTTACACACCAATAAAAATGGGCGAAATAATCGAAAATCTGAACTGGAAAATACAATGGAATTTTATCATAAAGAAAACAATTCCGCTTTTTTGGATTCCGGCTCAAGCAATAAATTTTTGTTTTCCGGAACAATATCAAATACTTAACGCAGCAATTTTGGGAATTGTTTTAGGAGTGATTTTGGCAATTGCAAATCTTAAAAAATAAAAAACAGGATTTTAGATAACTCCTTCATCGGCAAAACTATAATAAGTTTTTTCGCTCACAATTAAATGATCGATAAAACTTATATCAACCAACGAACAAGCTTGTTTCAGCTTTTTTGTAAGTTCTGTATCTGCTCTGCTCGGATTAATATTTCCCGAAGGATGATTGTGGCAAACTATTATTCCCGATGCAAGTTTATCTATTGCAGCTTTTAAAATGATTTTTGGGTCGGAAACTGTTCCGGAAACTCCGCCTGAACTTATTCTTTTTTTATCAATTATCTTATTGGCTCTGTTGAGCATCAAAATCCAAAATTCTTCATAAGGCAAATCGCAAAGCATCTGCTGAAATATAATTGCTGCATCTGAACTGCAATTAATGCTTTCACGCAGAATTACATCTGATTTTGTTCTTCTTTTTCCTAATTCTAAAGCTGCAACAATAGAAATTGCTCTGGCTTCGCCAATTCCTTTAAACTTTTTTAATTCATTAACGGAGTATTTTCCGAGTGCATTCAAATTATTTCCTGCCGAATTTAAAATCCTTTTTGAAAGTTCAACAGCCGATTCATTTTTACTTCCCGAACCAATCAAAATAGCAATCAGTTCAGAATCTGAAAGTGTTTCAATTCCCTGAGAAAGAAGCTTTTCTCTTGGTCTGTCTTCTTCTGCCCAATTTTTTATGCTGATATTTTTTTTTTCGTCGTTCACTTAATTTATTTGAAAAAAAGTTTGACACTAAAATCTAATTATAAATATTTTTATTATAAAAAGGCTGTCTAAAAAGTCAATATTACAAATTTTAATTTATTATAATTTATTGATTATCAGCTTTTACAAAGTTTAAAACTTTGTAAAAGCACACTTTTCAGACAGCCTCTTTTGAGTTTTAGCAGACTTTCTGTTGCTTTTTATATTTATTACTTTTCAATTGATGTTGCTACTAAATTTGATGTTGATTTTGACAATAATTTTCCCGATAAATTATATATTTTACATTCGGCATTAATTACTGTTTTTCCTTTTCTTATAATTTCCGAAACAGCTCTTATTGTTTCTCCGTTTTTTGCTCCAAACAAAAACTCTGTGTTTAAATTTATCGACACAAAAAATGTTTGTAAATTAAGCGATGCAACGGCAACTCCAATCATTTCATCGGAAATTAATGCCAAAGTTCCGCCGTGAACCATTCCAATCGGGTTTGTCATTTCGGGTCTTATTGTAATATCGGCAACAACTTTTCCTTCTTCAATTTCTCGCAAAATTCCTCCAAGCCATCTTCCAACGGGAGAAGGACTTTCCGTAATTTCTTTTCCAACTTGCGACTTAAATCTCTCTATTATTTGATTCATTAATTTATGCTTTATAAAATGGCATTTTCACAACTTTTGCTTTAATATTTTTATCTCTAATTGAAATGAAAATTTCTGTTCCCAATTTTGAAAATTCAGGTTTAACGTAAGCCATTCCAATTCCAACATTCAACATCGGCGACATTGTGCCTGATGTTACATGACCAATTTCTATTCCTTTTGAATCAACAACTTTATAATGATGGCGAGGAATTCCTCTTTCTATCATTTCAAAACCTACAAGTTTTTTAGAAACTCCGTTATCTTTTTGATTTTCAAGATATTCTCTGTCTGTAAAATTATTTCCTTCAACAAATTTTGTTATCCAACCAAGTCCGGCTTCAATTGGCGATGTTGTATCGTCAATATCGTTTCCATATAAACAAAATCCCATTTCTAATCTTAATGTGTCTCTTGATGCAAGTCCGGCAAGTTTTATTCCTGTTGATTTTCCGGCCTCAAAAATTGCATTCCAAATTTTTTCTGCATCGGAGTTGTACATATAAATTTCAAATCCGCCTGCTCCTGTATATCCGGTTGCCGAAATTATTACATTTTCAACTCCGGCAAATTTACCGGTTTTGAATGTGTAATAAGTAATTTCCGAAAGATTAATATCTGTAAGACTTTGCAATGCTTTTATTGCATTTGGTCCTTGAACTGCAAGTTGCGAAATATTTTCTGAAGCGTTTTCGAGTTCAGCTCCCATTGTGTTTTGCGATTGCAGCCAAGCCCAATCTTTATCAATGTTTGAAGCATTTATCACGAGCATATATTTTTGATCTTCGTAATGATAAACCAAAAGATCGTCAACAATTCCGCCTTTTCCGTTTGGAAAACATGAATATTGGATTTTTCCGGGAGTTAAAGCGGCAACATCGTTGGTTGTAACTTTTTGAACAAATTCAAATGCTTTAGGTCCTTTCACCCAAACTTCGCCCATGTGCGAAACATCAAAAACACCTACATTGTTTCTTATGTTTATATGTTCATCTTTAACGCCTGTGTATTCAACAGCCATTTCGTATCCGGCAAATTCAACCATTTTTCCGCCTGCAGCAATGTGAAATTTATTAAATTGAGTTTTTTTCATTTTTGTATATTTGTTTGTCAAATAAAAAAAGCTGCTTCAAATATATTTATCGGAAACAGCTTTAATTAAATTCATTTTATTAAAAATTAGAATAATTTACCTATTAAATCTACAACTCTTGTAGAATAACCCCATTCGTTATCATACCATGATAAAACTTTTACCATTTTTCCGATAACCATTGTTGATTGTGCATCAAAAATTGAAGAATGTGAGTTATGAATTATATCAACAGAAACAATCGGGTCTTCTGTATATTCCAAAATTCCTTTCATTGGTCCGTCGGCAGCTTTTTTCATTGCAGCATTTATTTCTTCAACTGTAGCTTCTTTTTTCAAAGTAACAACTAAATCAACAAGCGAACCTGTCGGAGTTGGAACTCTTGTTGCCATTCCGTTTAATTTTCCTTTTAAAGAAGGAATAATTTTTCCTACGGCGGAAGCTGCTCCGGTGCTTGTTGGAATCATAGAAACAGCTGCACTTCTTGCTCTTCTTAAATCGTTGTGTGGTGCGTCAAGAATTACTTGGTCGTTTGTGTATGAGTGAATTGTGTTCATCAAACCCATTTCAATTCCAAAATTATCTTCTAAAACTTTTGCAACCGGTGCAAGGCAATTTGTTGTGCATGAAGCATTTGAAACACAAACATCTTCGGGTCTTAAAGCTGAATCGTTTACTCCAAGAACAATCATGTTATCTATTTGATCTTTTGCCGGAACTGTAAGAATTACTTTTTTTGCTCCGTTTTTTAAATGGTCGCCGTAGCCGCCTTTCGGACTTTCTCTAACAGTGAAAACTCCAGTTGATTCAATAACAACATCAGGAGCAGAAGACCAAGGAATGTTTAGCGGACTTCTTTCTGCACTAACTTTTACTTTTTTACCGTTTACAATTAAACCTTCTTCGTCGAATGAAACTGTTCCGTTAAATTTTCCTTGAGTTGAATCGTATTTTAATAAATGTGCAAGAACTTTATTGCTTGTTAAATCGTTAATTCCTACAACTTCATAATCGGTATTTTCAAGGATAATTTTATAAACGTTTCTGCCGATACGACCGAATCCGTTTATTCCTACTTTAATTTTAGACATTATTTTATATTTTTTAAGTTAAATAAATCATAATTAAAGATGCAAATTTAAGTATTATATTCATAAACTTCAAGAAATTTATGATGAGATAATTCATAATTGATTTTAGTGAAAATTTGTTTCATCATTGTTGTTTGTTTATTTCTGAAACATCAATATTTTATAAGTTCTATTTTTTCGCAAATTTTATATTATTTTTGTTTTTATATAAATGTTAAATCAATTATTTTGAAAGATATTCTTTTAATTACACCGCCTTTCACACAACTAAATACTCCATATCCGGCAACGGCATATTTAAAAGGTTTTTTAAAATCGAAAAATATTGATTCTTTTCAAATTGATTTGGGAATTGAAGTAATTTTAGAACTTTTTACTAAAATCAATCTTAAAAATTTATTTGAATTTGCTTTTTCAAACAACAAAATAATATCTCAAAACGCTAAGAGAATTTATTCTTTAAGAAATGAATATGTTAAAAACATTGACTCTGTAATTTTGTTTCTTCAAGGAAAAAACCAAACTTTCGCAAGGCAAATTTGCAATGAAGATTTTCTTCCGCAAGCTTCAAAATTTGAAAATTCGGAAGATTACGATTGGACATTCGGTTCAATGGGATTTCAGGACAAAGCAAAACATTTGGCAACTCTTTATCTCGAAGATTTATCGGATTTTATTGTTGAATGTGTTGATGAGAATTTTGGTTTTAGCCGTTATGCCGAACAATTAGGCAAAAGCGCAAATTCATTCGACCAAATAAATGAAAATCTTCAAAAGGAAATTTCTTATATTGATAAAATAACTATTGATATTCTTGATGAAAAAATTAAAAATCTTCAACCCAAATTAATTTGTTTTTCGGTGCCGTTTCCGGGAAATTTATTTTCGGCTTTTCGTTGTGCTCAATTTGTTAAAAAGAATTATCCCGAAATAAAAACCGCAATGGGCGGCGGTTTTCCAAATACCGAATTACGCTCGATTTCGGAAACAAAAGTTTTTGATTATTTCGATTTTATAACTCTCGACGACGGCGAACTTCCTTTGGAATTATTGATTTCCAACGTTTTTCATAACAAAAATGAATTTAAAAGAACTTTTTTGAGAGAAAACAATGAAGTGGTTTTCAAAAATAATTCAACTAAAAACGATTATAAACAAAATGAAGTTGGAACTCCTGATTATTCCGATTTGTTTTTGGATAAATATATTTCGGTAATTGAAATACCAAACCCGATGCACAGCCTTTGGAGCGACGGAAGATGGAATAAACTAACGCTGGCTCACGGTTGTTATTGGGGAAAATGCACTTTTTGCGACGGTTCGCTCGATTATATAAAAAGATACGATACTTCGGCAACTAAAATTTTAGTTGATAAAATTGAAAAAATAATTTCTCAAACCGGCGAAACCGGATTTCATTTTGTTGACGAAGCTGCATCGCCTTCAATTCTAAAAACTTTGGCAATTGAATTAATAAAACGTGAAATAAATATTACTTGGTGGACAAATATCAGATTTGAAAAAAGTTTCAATCACGATTTATGTTTGCTTTTGAGAGAATCGGGTTGTATTGCGGTTTCAGGCGGTTTGGAAGTTGCTTCCGACAGATTATTGAATCTTATAAATAAAGGTGTAACAGTTGAGCAAGTTGCTCAGGTCACAAATAATTTTACGAATTCCGGAATTATGGTTCACGCATATTTAATGTACGGATATCCGACACAAACAATTCAGGAAACTGTTGACAGCTTGGAAATGGTTAGACAAATGTTTGAAGCCGGAATAATTCATTCGGGATTTTGGCATCAATTTGCACTAACAGTTCACAGTCCGATTGGAAATAATCCGGAAAAATATAATATCGTTCCGCAAAAAAATAAAATTACTTTTGCCGATAATGATGTTCAATTTATTGATAAAACCGGAATAAACCACTCGAAATTCAGTTTCGGATTAAAAAAATCGATTTACAATTTCATGCACGAAATAGGTTTTGATATTCCGCTTCAAGATTGGTTCGATTTTAAAATTCCGAAAACATCTGTAAAGCCAAATTATATTGAAAATTGTATTGAATTGCAAAAGTTTGAAACTTGCAAAGCTTCTTCCAAAATATTTTGGATTGGCACCGAACCGGAAATTACATTTAAAAATATTTCTAAAAAAGGAAAAACAACAAATATCTGTCAGCTTTCATTTCAAAATAAAAAAGAAAATTTTAATGTAAACATTGAAAAAGAAAAAGCGGAATGGTTAATTGAAATTCTAAAAAAACTGAAAATCGGAAACGAAATTTATTTAACATATTCAGAATTAAAAACAGATTATGAAAATCATTTTGAAGAATTTGATATGTTTTGGTATTCAAAAACTGTTGATATTTTAAGAGAAAACGGGTTATTGGTTTTGTAATGACTCAAATAAAAAATCAGATAAAATAAATTAAAAAACTTTTAAGTCTAAAATAATAGCACGCCTTTTGCAATCGTTATTGAAAAAATATCAATTTAAAAATAAAAAACACTTGTAACAATGAACCTTAAAATTTCTTTTTTCCTATTGTTTTACGCAACAATTTTTAGTGCTTTTTCACAAATACCCGAAGATTCGATAAAATGGATTTCGATAGAAAAAGCAGGCGAACTTTTCACCCAAACGCAAAGACCAATAATGATTTACCTTTATAAAGAAGGAAATTCCGAATGCGAAAAAATGACAAAAACAACTTTCTGTAATTCGGAAGTTTCAAATTATATAAATATCTTATTTTATCCTGTTAAAATTGAAATTGAAACAAAAGATTCTTTAAAATTTTTCGACGGAAAAATTCATATTAATTCCGGAAAAAACGGAAAAATTCACGACATTGCTACAATGTTTATCGGAAATAATGACAGTTTGCCCGCAATTGTTTTATTCGACAGAAGAGCAAAAGGCGGTGTTTTTTTCGGAGTAAAAAATCGCGACGAAATTTTCCGTCATCTTATATATTATGCCGAAGACATGGATTTATCGCTCGATTTTAAAGATTGGTATAAAATTCACGAAAAAGGATATCCCGCAGGACAAGAACAAATTATTACCAGATTGATTATCAAATGGAAAGACCTTGATGAAGCTCTTGAACTTAACAAAAATTATCCAAAAAAAATGCTTATTAATTTTTACAATTATTATAAAGTAAGTTGCACTCTAATTAGAACTCAATCGTTTAACGAACCTGTAATTGCAAAATACTTGAACGATAAATATTATCCGGTTAATATTGATGTTTTTACACAAGATACAATTAAAATTTTCGGACAAACATATATAAACGAAAATAAACCATATAAATATCATCAACTCCCAATTGCGGCTCTCGAAGGGCAAATGATTTTTCCTTCATTCCTTATTCTTGATGAAAACGGTAAAGTATTGCAAAAAATATATCAATTTATGACACCCGAAAAACTTGAGCCGATTTTTAAATATTATGGCGATGATGCTTACAAAATAATGACTTTTGAACAATTTGTGAAAGATTTCAAAAGTGAAATTGTTCCATAATTATTTATATCTTGTTAACAAAAAAATTGACTTATGGTAAATGTTGCTTTGTTTGGTCCTCCGGGCGCAGGAAAAGGTACACAATCTGCTTTTCTTATCGAAAAATATAACTTTTTTTATATCTCAACAGGCGATCTGTTGCGAGGAGAAATAAAGAAAGAAACAAAATTGGGTTTGGAAGCCAAACAAATTATTGCCGACGGCGGTTTGGTTTCCGATGAAATTATTGTTCAGATTATTGAAAATACTATAAAAGAAAATCCCGGAGCAAACGGTTTTTTATTCGACGGTTTTCCTCGAACTTATGTTCAAGCGTATATTTTGGAAGGCTTAATGATAAAAATGCACACAGCACTAAATTGTTTGATTAGTATTGAATTAGATGAAAGTGAATCGGTTAAAAGACTTCTAAACAGAGGAAAAATTTCGGGAAGATTAGATGATAACGAACTTGTTATAAAAAATCGTTTAAAAGAATATCAAGAAAAAACACTTCCTGTTCTAAATTTTTATAAAGAAAAAGGAAACTACAAAGCACTTAAAGGAAATCAAACTGTAGAAAAAGTAAACTCGGAAATAGAATCAATAATAAATAAGGAATTCAGCAAAGAACTTGTAAACATTGTGCTTTTCGGTTATCCGGGTTCCGGAAGAAGCTCGCAGGGAATTGCACTTGCAAAAAAATATGGTTTAGAATATGTTGCTACCGGAAAAATGCTTGAAGAAGAAGTAAATAATAAAACCAAAATCGGTTTAAAAATTCAAAACCTTTACGATAACGGTGAACTTGTGCCCGATGAAATTGTTATTCAGCTTATTGAGAAAAAAATAGAAAACTCAAAAGACATAAAAGGATTTATTTTTAAGGGTTTCCCCCGAACATTAGTTCAATCCTATATTTTAGACGGAATATTGCAAAAACACGGAACAACAATTTCCAAAATAATTGAAATAGAAGTTGATACGCTAACTCTAATACGAAGATTAAATAAACGAAGCCTAACTCCGGGTTGTATGCCTTACGATTCGAGCACCGAAAAAATTGTAAAACGTTTGGAAGAACATAAATTGAAGACAATTCCTGTAATTCAAAAATACAAAGAAGTTCATGATGTGGCAGTTATAAACGGAGAAGGCGATTTTGAAACCGTTTTTAGTAGAATAGCTTTTGTTGTGGAAGATAAATTGAAAAATTTTGCTTAGAAATTATTTGTCTTTTGAAAAATAAAAAACGCCAATATACATAAGCAGAAAGTAATCCAAATCTAATTCAATTTTTAGATTTTTAAGTTCAAACTAAACTGATTACTTTTGTGTAATTTTAAAAAAAATCTCGATGAAGAAATACACATACACCGAAAAAAAAGACACTCGCTCAGGTTTTGGCGACGGACTACTTGAAGCAGGAAAAAGAAACCCTAATGTTGTTGCGCTTTGTGCCGACTTAACAGGTTCTTTAAAAATGAATGCTTTTCAAAATGAATTTCCCGAAAGATTTTTCCAAGCAGGAATTGCAGAAGCAAATATGATGGGAGTTGCAGCCGGACTTGCAATTGGCGGTAAAATTCCGTTTGCCGGAACTTTCGCAGAATTTGCTTCCGGAAGAGTTTACGACCAAATTCGCCAATCTATTGCTTATTCTGAAAAAAACGTGAAAATTGCAGCTTCTCACGCCGGAATTACTTTAGGTGAAGACGGCGCAACTCACCAAACAATGGAAGATATCGGATTAATGAAATCTCTTCCCGGAATGGTTGTTATAAATCCTTGCGACTATAACCAAACAAAAGCCGCAACAATTGCCGCAGCAGAATATTTCGGTCCGGTTTATTTACGTTTCGGACGCCCCGTTGTTCCGGTTTTTACACCTGCCGACCAAAAATTTGAAATCGGAAAAGCTGTTATGCTTAACGAAGGAAAAGACGTAACTGTTTTTGCTACAGGACATTTAGTTTGGAAAGCAGTTGAAGCTGCCGAAATTCTTGAACAAAAAGGAATTTCTGTTGAATTAATAAATATTCACACAATTAAACCTTTAGATGTAAACGCAGTCATAGAATCTGTTAAAAAAACAAAAGCAGTTGTTACAGCCGAAGAACATCTTTTTAACGGCGGACTTGGCGACAGCATTGCTCAAGTTTTAGCAAGATTTTATCCGGCACCTGTTGAATATGTTGCTGTTGACGACAAATTTGGCGAAAGCGGAACACCCGAAGAACTTATGACAAAATTTGGAATAGACACAAACGATATTGTAATTGCAGTAGAAAAAGTATTAAATAGAAAATAGTTTTAATGCACAAATCCGACGAAGAACTTATTGAACTCTTTTCAGTTGACAGCGAAAAAGCTTTTAATCTGATAGTTAAAAAATTTCAGGAACGATTATATTGGCATATTCGTAAAATTGTTATCTCGCACGACGATGCCGACGATGTTTTGCAAAATACTTTCATTAAAGCATGGAAAGCGTTCGATAAGTTTGAAAATAAGTCGAAATTATACACTTGGTTTTACCGAATTGCCACAAACGAATCTATCACTTTTATCAATCTGAAAAAGAAAAAACAGGAAGATACAATTGAAGATTACCAAAATGAATTGGGTCAATATATTGAATCCGACCCGCTTTTCGACGGCGACGAATTGCAATTACAACTCCAAAAAGCAGTTCTTTCATTGCCCGAAAAACAAAGACTCGTTTTTAATATGAAATATTTCGACGATTTAAAATACAGCGAAATTGCCGAAATTCTTGATATAACAGAAGGCTCGTTAAAAGCATCGTATCATTTAGCCGTAAAAAAAATTGAAACTTATTTTAAATAAAATTAAACCTTTTAGAAATTGATAAGTCAAAGATTTTGAATATATAAAAAAAATGAACAAAATTCCCGAAAATATCAACCCTTTCAAATTACCTGAAAATTATTTCAACGAATTTTCTTCAAATTTTGAATTGAAAATTTCCGAAGAAAAATTAAAAGAAAAATTCGGAAAAAAAAATCCGTTTGTAATTCCGGAAAAATATTTTGAAAAATCTGAAAAAGAAATTTTATCGAAGCTTGAAAACGAAAATAAATTTAAATTTTTATCGATAAAAAAAATAATTCCAATAATTGGAATGGCAGCAAGTTTGCTGATTATTATGCTTATTTGGCAATTAGTTTTGAACAAAGCCGATAAAAATAAAACAATTATTTCCGCAGAAAATAAAAAACAAATTGAAACAAAAATATCGCCCGATTCAGTTTTAATTATCAAAATAAAAATGAACGAAACAGTTGCCGAGCAAATAATTTCAACAATAGATGAAAGTACAGTTATTGAAGCAATAATCGAAGAAGAAATTACAAAAGAACCAAAGACAGATAAAAATGCAACAATAGAATATGTAGCAGATTATGCAGATTATTCGGAGATTGTAGCATTATATTAAAAAAATAAAATCAGAAAATGAATACTCAAATGAAAAAGACATTAATAATATTTTTGGTACTATTGTTATCATCAATAAATACTTTGTTTGCTCAAAAACCCGACGGCGGAAGAGACGAAATACATCGCCGAAAAATGGAATTTATAAAAGCTAAACTCCAACTTACTGCCGAAGAAGAAAAGAATTTTATGCCTGTTTACACAGAATTTGAAACTAAAAGAGAGTCGATAATGAAAGGCAGACACGAAATTTTTAGAAAATTTAATCAAAACAGTTTGAATTTAAGTCAAGAAGAAATTCAAAAAATGACAAGCGATTTAGTAGGATATTCAATGCAAGAAGCAAAAATCATGGAAGAATATGATGCAAAATTCAAAACTGTTCTTTCACCGATGAAAGTTATGATGCTTTACATTTCCGAACACGAGTTTAAGAAAAATTTGATTAAAAACATGAACGACACCAATTAACTATTATATTCTGTTATGATTTAAAAGATTACTTAATGCAAGTAATCTTTTTTTATTTAAACACAATTTTTTGATAAATTTACGCTCTTAATTTTTTGAAATGACATTTGAAGAAATATTAAAAGAACTTAAAAATAAAATATATAAACCCGTGTATTTCTTATACGGCGAAGAACCATATTTTATTGATATCATCTCGAATTATATTTCAAAAAATGTGTTGACAGAAGCCGAAAAATCTTTTAATCAAACCATTTTATACGGAAAAGATGTAAAGGTGGAAGATATTGATAATGCAGCAAGAAGGTTTCCAATGATGGCAAACCACCAAGTTATAATTGTTAAAGAAGCTCAAAATGTAAAGAATATAGAAAAACTTGTTTATTATACAGAAAATCCTTTAAATTCAACAATTCTGGTAATAAATTATAAATACTCAAAGCCCGAAAAAAGATCTAAATTATACAAAGCATTAGAAAAAAATTCGGTTCTTTTTGAATCGAAAAAAATATATGAAAATCAAATTCCTGCATGGATAAATAAATATTTGTCCGATAAAAATTTCACAATAGAACCTGTTGCATCAAATTTACTTGCCGAATTTTTGGGAACCGATTTGGCTAAAATTGCAAATGAACTTGAAAAACTGCAAATTACTTTACCTCAAGGCACAAAAATAAATGCCGAACATATCGAAAAAAATATAGGTATAAGTAAAGATTACAACAATTTTGAACTACAAAATGCCATAAAAGATAAAGATATTTTAAAAGCCAACAGAATTATAAATCATTTTGCGGCAAACCCAAAAGATAATCCAATGGTTCTTACCATTACAGCACTATTTTTCTTCTTTTCAAAAGTTTTAGCTTTTCATTATTTAGCCGATAAAAGTAAAAACAATGTAGCTTCTGTTTTAAAAGTAAATCCGTATTTTGTTAAAGACTACGAAGTTACTGCAAGAAATTACAGCAGAAACAAAATTGCCGATATCATTTCTGTTCTTAGCGAATACGATATGAAATCCAAAGGACTCGGAAGTAATTCATCGCACGGTGATTTACTTAAAGAGCTTATTTTCAAAATAATGCATTAATTAAATTTATGAACACTTTATTTATTATAATTATAACATCGGCAATATCCATTTTTGCTTTTAACAAAACCGAATTATTCGACAAACTTAAATTTAATGCCTACATGGTTTGGCATAAAAAAGAATGGAGTAGAATGATTTCTAACGCTTTAGTTCACGGCGGATGGATTCATTTATTCATAAACATGTATGTTCTTTATATGTTTGGAAACACAGTTGAACAAGCATTCAAATTACCGGATTTTTTTCCCGACACATATAAATTCGGAAATTACATGTTCATTGCAATGTATCTTTTATCAATTCCGTTTTCGTCGATGATTTCACTTTTACGACACAAAAATAATCATTCATATAATGCAGTAGGTGCTTCCGGAGCAATTTCGGCAGTTGTGTTTACATATATTTTGATAATGCCAAAAGCACCAATGCGAATAATATTTATTCCGATTGATATTCCGGCTTACATTTTGGGAGCCGGATATTTAATTTACTCATACATTATGGGACAAAAAAGCTACGACAATATTGCTCACGAAGCACATTTTTCAGGAGCAATTTTCGGTTTTACATTTCCGCTGATTTTAAATATCAATTTAATAATAGATTTTTTTTATCAAATTATAAATTAAAAAGAAATAGAAATAATATAATTCAATATGAAAAAGAAAAAAATAGTAATAGCACTTGGAGGAAACGCACTTTTGAGAGGCGAACAAGACGGAACAATAGAAGAACAAGAACAAAACACCTACGATACGCTTATGAATATTGTGTATCTGATTAGAGAAGGACACAATATTGTTTTGAGCCATGGAAACGGTCCGCAAGTAGGAAATATTTTAATGAGAAATGATGCCGGAATGGAACTTTACAATATTCCGCAAATGCCTTTAGATATTTGTGTTGCCGACTCGCAAGGCGGAATCGGTTACATGATTGAACGAGTTTTGAGAAATGTTTTAAAAGAACAAGGTCTTGAAAGAGATATTATTACAATGATTACTCAAAATGTTGTTGACCAAAACGACACTGCATTTCAAAACCCTACAAAACCTATTGGAAGAACTTATGATAAAGAAACTTCCGAAAGATTGGCAAAAGAAAAAGGCTGGATTTTTAAACCAAGTCCAAAATTCGATAACTTATATAGAAGAGTTGTTGCATCGCCCGAACCAATTGATATTTTTAATGTTCAAACAATAGGAAGAATTATCGAAGACGGAACAATTGTAATTGCTTCGGGTGGCGGCGGAATTCCTGTTTATATTGACGAAAAAGAACATGTTCGTCCGTTAGACGCTGTTATTGATAAAGACAAAGCATCGGCTCTTTTGGCTGCAAAAATTAATGCCGACGAATTTTATATTTTAACCGATGTTCCTTTTGTTTATATAGATTACCGACAACCAAACGAAAGAAAACTTGAATTTTTAAACAAAGCCGACGCATATAAATATATGGCAGAAGGAAAATTCGGAGAAGGAAGTATGGCTCCAAAAGTTCAAGCTTGTTTGAACTTTATTGAAAAAGGCGGTAAAAAAAGCGTAATTACCGAATCGACAAAACTTGCCGATAAAGCTTACGGAACAAAAATTTCAATGGAATACGAAGATTAATTTTATTAA
>DZBS01000011.1:19122-46228 GCA_022729995.1 Draconibacterium orientale
AATAAAAAAAACAGCGTTCAAATTATTTTTCGAACGCTGTTTTCATTTATGTTTGTAAATGCCCAACTAAATCAAACATATAAATTTTATAAATATCTTTTTATTTATTCGAATAGGCATATCGGATTTACTCAAGAATTTCAATAAATTGTTTAGCTGTCATTGTAGGCAACTTTGAATTTTTAAAATCTTTTAAATTCCTTGTTATAATAAAATCTTGACCGTTTTCAATTGCAGTGAAATATTGAAGTCCGTCTTCAAAATCTGAAAAAGATTCATCATTCAAAGCCAGTCCGACAATTTTATCATCTAAAGGAAGAATATTTACTATCAATCTGAGTTTTCTTAATATTGATTTTGCTTTGTCAGAATCTACTTGCCTTAATAAAGCATAACTTGTATTAGCTATTGTTAATGACGAAACTGACAATTCAATTTGCTTTTTATCTGCAAGTGAAAAAAGAGTAGCTGCTTCTTCAAAAAAAGGTTCTCTCCGTGATAACAAATCAATCACAATGTTAGTGTCAACAAATAGCTTTTTCATCAGTAAATAAATTTGTAAAATGTCTTTTTTCATACTTTTAGTTGAACCGTCAGACCGCTTTGAGCGGTCTGACGGATTCATGTATGTTTCATTTATATTTTTTTTCTAAATAATCTCGATATTCTTTTTTGTAATCAAAGTCATCAGGCAAATCAATCACACCGCTCAAACTCTCAACAAGCGGAGTAATAGAAATCTTTTTCTCATCGTCATTTTGTTTTGTTACACTGTCAAGATATGTTTCAATCATTTTTGACAAACTAATCTTGTGATTACGGGCAAATATCTTTGCTCTTTCTATGACATTGTCATTTAATCTCAATGTTAATTTAGTTTCCATAATCTTTTAAAATAAATTACGTGCAAACATACCACTTTAATACGTCTTATGCAAAAATTTCATTCAATAGGCTTATTGCCAAGACGTTTATACCAAACAGTTCAATAGGAATTTGCAATAGATTAATATTTTTTATTCCATTTTTTACAAATTAAAAAATCTATCCTTTAAAAGTTAATAAATATTTCTAATCTTATATTTGAATAAATTTAGCTTCGTAATAATATACTTACAAAAACCAAAAACAGCGTTCAAATTATTTTTCGAACGCTGTTTTATTTATAATTTAAATATTTGATTTCTTTTGAAGCTTTGGGCTTTTTAATATAAATTTATCATACAATATAAGAGCAATAACGGTTGTAAAACCAATTCCTGCGTAAACATACCAAACTCTTGACGGATTATAAGCTGTCCACAAAAAATCAGTTAATTGTTGTTGGTTCGAAAATCCCATTAATTCGGCAGCTTTATTGTAATAATCTGTTTGAGAAAATTTATCCGATATTTCTTGAATTTCGAGATGTCTTTTTAAGATTTCTGTTTTAAGAAGAAAAAGTTTATCGCCCATTTTTCCGTAAACACTTCCTGCCAAAATACCTGCAATTTGATGCGATGCAGCTATCGGCAAATATGATGTTCCTATATATAATGCAACTTTATCCGAAGGTGCAATTCGTCCGATATACTCGGTAAACTTTGGAGAACTCGACATCTCGCCTATTGCAAAAATCAAAATTCCAAGCATCAGAAACCAGCCGTTTTGAGTTGCAAACATTAAACTTACGCCGATACTGAGAACAAAAATTCCGCCAATCATTGCGTTCAAAGGTTTTAGTTTCATTACCAAAGTAGAAATAACAATTTGGAAAAGAATAATGAAAAAGGCATTAAAACTTGTCATCGAAATTGCAGAAATTGTTCCTTCTTTTGTTCCAAATGTTTCGGCAAGCCAAGGAAAAAATGAATGAATTCCGTTATAAACAGAACTTGTATTCGACCATTGTTCGAGAAAAACAGGAAAAGTATAATATAATTGGTTAAAGGCTGTCCAAAAACCAATCATAATTATTAAGAACAATAAATATTTAAAATCGGAAAGCGCAATTCCTATATTTTTAAAAGCTTGAATTATATTTCCTTTTAAATCTGTATCGCCGTTTTTCTTAATAGGTTCTTTAAAAAAGAAAATTACAAAAATATAATTCATTGCAATTGCCGACATCGACATTGCAAAAACATAATTCCAGCTAACTTTATAAACAACTCCGGCAATTAAAGGTCCTAACCAACCGCCGATATTTACCATCATATAAAATATTCCGAAACCAATTGAAGAAGTTTCTTCGTCGGTAACTTTAGCAACAGTTCCGGCAATTATAGGTTTAAACAAAGCACCGCCAACGGCAATATACAAATATGAAGCAAAAACGGCATAGAAAGATTCGAAATATGCCATCATAAAATATCCGGTGATATACATAAAAAACGAAAGCATCAAAATCTTTCTGAAACCAATTTTATCGGCAATTGCTCCGGTAATTACGGGCAAAAAATATAATAACATTGAACCCGTTCCTATTATTAATCCCATTTGAGCTTGCGAAAAACCTAATGCGCCGGTGTCTTTCGACAATGTTAAATAAAGTGCCAATGCATTGTAAAAACCATACCATGCCCAACGCTCAAAAAGCTCCATTATGTTGGCAATCCAAAAAACTTTTGGGAATTTTTTTATTACTTTTGAAAAACTTGACATTAATTTAATAATTTATGTTTATTTATTTATTTAATTTGTGAACTTTGCAAACTTAACAAAAAAACAACTTAAATTCAATGTTTATAAATAATTCAGACTTATTTTCCGTGAAAATTCCCAATTTTATTGACGATTTTAGACCTTATAATGAATCCGAAGCTGCAGAAGCATACAAAAGAATTGCCGAATCTAATTTGTTTTTTAAAATCATGAAATATTTTTTTCCAAACGAAACCACTGAAAATCAGAAGAAAAGACTTTTGGAAATTAAATCTATAAAAGAATTTCAACTTAATATATTTTACCGAACAGTTACTCAAATTATTAATTCAAGTATTTCAAATTTAACACTTTCGGGAGTTGAAAATTTAGATAAAAATAAAAATTATGTTTTTATTTCAAACCATCGCGATATTATTTTAGATGCTACATTATTCTTGTATAAACTTGTAGAACATGATTTTGATTCTTCTGAAATTACTTTTGGCGACAATTTAATGACCGACCGGTTAATTATTGATATCGGAAAAATAAATAAAATGTTTAAGGTTTACAGAAGCGGAAAACCAAAAGAATTAATGACTAAAACCGCTCAACTTTCCGAATATATTAGATATACAATTTTACAGAAAAAACAATCTGTTTGGATTGCTCAAAGAGGTGGAAGAACAAAAGACGGAAATGATATGACTCAAAGTTCTGTAATTAAAATGCTTAACTCTTCGGGAACAAAATCTTTTGAAGAAAATTTACAAGAAATAAACATTGTTCCTTTGTCAATTTCATATCAATTTGAACCTTGCGATTATTTGAAAGTTCAAGAACTTTACAATACTGTTGACGGAAAATATTCTAAACAAAAAAATGAAGATATTAACAGCATTATCAACGGCGTTACAAAAAATAAAGGAAATGTTCATATCCAAATCGGTAAAGTTATTTCAGCCGAATTTATCGAAACTCAAAACGAAAACAGACTTAATGCAAAAGCTGAAATTTTATCAAAATTAATTGACAAACAGGTTTATAACAACTATAAACTTTGGAATACAAATTTTATTGCAACAGATATTTTAAGAGAAAACAAAAAATATTCTAACAAATATTCTATTATTGAAAAAGAAGAATTCGAAAAATATATTGAAAATCAATGCAAAAAAATTAACGGAAACCACGAAACTTTAAAACAATTGCTTTTAAAAATATATGCAAATCCGGTTATAAATTTTGAATCGTCGATCTAAAATAATGAATCCCGAAAGGCAAAAACTCAAGTACAGCATAATATTTCCGACGTTTTTGGTAATAATAATGTGGCTTGTAAAATTTATTGAATACTCATTAGACATAAGTTTTGCCGAATACGGAATTTTTCCGTTAAAAATTAAAAATCTCACCGGAATAATATTTTCTCCTTTCATTCACGGCGATTTCAAACATCTTATTTCAAACACTTTCCCAATATTTTTTTTCGGAGTAACACTTTTCTATTTTTATAGAAAATATGCATATAAAATATTTTTTCTGATATTTTTTATAACCGGATTTTTAGTTTGGCTCACAGCTCGCGAATCTTACCACATTGGAGCAAGCGGAATTCTCTACGGATTGGCTTTTTTTCTGATTTTCTCCGGATTGATTACCAAAAACAGAGCTTTAACTGCTGTTTCTTTTATTCTGATTTTTCTTTACGGCTCACTAATTTGGGGCGTTTTTCCGTCCGACGAAAAAATTTCTTGGGAATCGCATTTGCTCGGTGCAATTAGCGGATTTCTAATTTCAATAAGTTTTGCAAAATACTTTTCGGAAAGTGAAGTAATTGAAAATGTTTCTTCTGAAAATTCTAATATTTCAATTACCGACAATCAATATTCCGATATTGAATATTTTTACAAGGAAGAAGTCGAAGAAATCTATTGAAATAGGTATTAAAGAAATACATCTAATTCATTATTCGCAGTTGGCAGTTCGCAGTTGGCAGTTGGAAAAAAAATAAAACATTTCGGTTTAAAGTCTCGTTGGGACGACATTATTTATTTCAAATTATTTTCAAATTGTTTAATTCATTAAATCTAAATCAATTATAGCAAATCGCTAAGTGAAGGTAAATCGGAATTTTTTTTGATTAGCAATGATTTTATTCCCGCTTTTTCTCCGGATAAAATATCTCTTTCCGAATCGCCGATTAAAATTGACTTACTTTTATCAATATCAAATCTTGCAATTGCTTTTTCTATTAAAAGCGAATCGGGTTTTCTGCAAATACACTTTTCATTATCGGAATGATGCGGACAATAATAAATTTCGGTAATACCTATATTTTCTTTTTTAAATTCGTCAATAATATGTTTATGAAGATTTTCGGTGTCGCTTTTCAGAAAAAATTTATTTGAAATTCCGCCTTGATTGGAAATGATAATAATTAAATATCCGTTTTGGCTATATTCTCTCAATCGCTTGAAAACACTTGGATTGAAAAAAAAATCTTCTTTTTTAAAAATATAATATTTTTCTCTCGGATTATTTATAACACCGTCTCTGTCGAGGAAAATTGCTTTTTGCATTAATATTTGTCTTGATTTAAAATATCAAAAATAAAAAAGGCTGTTTAAAAAGAAAACGATGCTGTCATTTCGGCCAAAGGGAGAAATCTTAAACATTTGTATGAATAATAGATTTCTCACTTCGTTCGAAATGACAACTTTTTCAAACTTCTTAAACAGCCTTTTTAAAATATATTTTATTGATTAGAAGAATTTATATCTTAAATCTTCTATTTCAACAGTTTTCTTCATTGCGTTATATGATTCTCTTGACATTTTAAACATCAAACGTCCTTCTGCACTTTTTTTGTCGTTGGAAACATCAACTTTATTAATATCTGCAATTCCGGTAATTGAAGTAACTTTTATCATGTAAACTCCTGAATATCCTTTTAAAGGCTCAGAAACTTTTCCTTTTGCAAGATTAAAAGCATTTCCTAAAATAACAGGTTCAAAACCAATATCTTGAATTCTGTTCATTGAAAAACTCATGTTTTTAACTACAGATGTTGTTCCGTTAATTTTTAATGCAACATTATTAAAATCTGAAGATGCAACATAAGCCGATTTCATTTCTTTTGAAATTAAATCGCCTTTCTTTTCGGTTATAACTTTTAAAGTAATAACATCTTTAATTTGTTCCAAAGGTGCAATTCCTTTTTCTCTAATTTTAGTTATAACTGCAACAACAAAATCGTTTCCGGTTTGAAATGCTTCCGAAACACTTCCTTCTTCAGTATCTTCGTTAAAAATCCAGTTTATTATTGTTCCTGAATTCTCAACTCCAGCAATTACTTCAGTTTCGGGAGTAATGTCAACGGCAATTTTCTTTGTAAGTTTTAATTTATTAAGTTCAGCATCAAATTTCTCTACAGAATTTCCTGCGTTTGCCGAAAATGTTCTTGCGTCGGTAAAAAATTTGCTTATTGTTTCTTTTTGAGGAATAACTTCTTTGTCTAAAACAGCAATTTGAATTTTGGTTTTTAATGCACTTCTCCAAGTTACGTTAATAATATGGTAACCGTATTTTGCCTCAACAACTTTAATTTCACCTACAATTGTTCCAAAGAAAACGTCATCTAAAAGTTTGCTCATTCCGCCTTCAACAAATTTTCCTAAATCTCCGCCTTTTGAAGCAGATTTTTCGTCGCCTGAAAATTCAATTGCAAGTTTTTCAAAATCACCGCCGTTTTTCAATAAATTATTAATACTGTCGGCTACAATTTTAGCAGCTTTCATATCAAGAATTTTCTTTCCGTCGGGAAGAATTAGAATATGACGAGCTTCAACAGAATCGGGTAATTCTTTTTTCTCAATTGATCTTTTTAATTGAAAAAATCCGTCAACTAAAATCGGACCTTCAACAGTTCCAATCGGAGCATTATATAAAATAGAATCGTTAAGTTCTGTTTTAGTTAAGTGTTTGTAATTGAATTTGTTTTGCGAATTTGCATTCACAAAATTTATAATATTTAAAACTGTATCGAGTTTAATTTCCGAAAATTCTTTTTTGTATGATTCAACTTCTTGTTTTGAACTCTCAATATCTTCGGGAGAAGGAACAACGTTGAATGTAACATAAGCTATATCTCTTGATGCTTCTTGTTTGTATTCGTTTTTGTGAACATCGTAATAATCGCTGATTTCTTTATCGGTTACTTTTATTGTTTTATCGTCAATTTTATCGTAGGTTTTTGATATATAATCAATGTCAACCATTTCAATTCTTTCAACATAAAGTTGTTTGGCATCAAAATTTGTAACATTTAATCCTTTAGATATTAAAGAATTATATTTAGAGAATTTTTTATTTTCTCTCATTTGTTTTTCAAGATAAATTCCAAACTTCTTGTATTCGGGAGATTGGTCAATATTTGTAAAGAAATTGATTGCTGCAGCAGCATTATAAATTCCGGTTTGCGGATCGGTAAAAAGTTGTCTGATTGTTGGGTCGGCTTGAATATTTTGACCTCTAACCATTTCTGCCAATTCTAAATCCGAAACATCAATTCCTGCTTCTGCAAATCTTGGAGTAAGAATATATTTTCTTAATATTTCTTCCCAAACTTGATCTTGAAGTTCTTTTGTTGTATTTTGATCTATTGTATTGCTTCCTGATTGAATTTTATAAACTTCTTCCCATTCGTTATAAAGCTTTTGAAACTCTTCAATAGTAACTGCGTCGCCGTCAATATATGCAATGTCTCTTTGTGAACTTGAAAACAAAGTGCTTCCTTGGTTAAATAAATCACCAAGAATAAATGCAAATAATGCAAACCCGATAACTATAGCAATAAGTTTACCTTTCTTCCTTATATTCTCTAATGTAGCCATTTTTAATCTGTTAGAATTCTAAATTTTTTAAAATTGATTTTGAAAGTCGCAAATATAAAAAAAATATCTGATTAATTGAACTAATAATTTTATTATAAATTTGCGTTTTGTTATTATTTACAATGTTTATTTTGTTTTTTTATGATGAATAATTTTTCTAAAAAAATATTTGACTTTAAAGATTTTTCTTCTTTTGAAAAATCTTGTATAGAAGTATTTAATTTTCAGGCTTCAAAGAATTCTGTATATAATCAATATATTAAAAATATTAATATTGATATTAGCTCGGTTAAGAGAATTAACGACATTCCTTTTTTGCCGATTGAATTTTTTAAATCGCATAAAATTATAACTGACGGTGCCGAACCCGAAATAATTTTCACAAGCAGCGGAACCGGAATTTCCGGAATTTCAAAACATTTTGTTGCCGATAAAAAAATTTACGACGAAAGTTTTTTATTTTCTTTTGAATATTTCTACGGAAATCCTTCGGAATATGTGTTTCTGGCACTTTTGCCTTCATATTTGGAGCGAAACGGTTCGTCGCTAATTTACATGACCGAAAAACTTATTGAACTTGGAAACAAAGAACACAGCGGATTTTACTTAAATGATTTTGAGAAACTTAACCACAAATTAATTGAACTTGAAAATAAAAATTTGAAAACAATTTTGCTTGGTGTAAGTTTTGCTCTTTTAGATTTTTTTGAAGAATATAAAATGAATCTTAAAAATACTATTATTATTGAAACCGGCGGAATGAAAGGCAGAAAAGAGGAAATTGTGAAACAGGAATTACATAATTTTTTGTGCAAAAAAAGCGGTGTTAAAGTAATTCATTCGGAATACGGAATGACGGAATTACTTTCGCAAGCATATTCAAAAGGAAATAATATTTTTTATTGTCCGCCACAAATGAAAATTTTAATTCGCGACACAAACGACCCGTTTTGTTTTTTGGAAAACGGAAAATCGGGCGGAATTAACGTAATTGATTTGTCGAACTTAAATTCTTGTTCGTTCATAGAAACAAAAGATTTGGGATTAAAACATAACAACGAAAGTTTTGAAGTTTTGGGAAGATTTGACAATTCGGATATTCGCGGCTGTAATTTGTTGATTTAATTTTTATATTAGGCATTTAAGAAATACATTTTGCTGTTAGCTTTTGGCAGTTAGCTTTTGGCTTTTAGCTGTTAGAAAAGTAAGATGTTTTGATTTATAGTCTCGTAGAGACGAAATTATGGTAGAAAAACCGTAATCGGAAAAATTCAAAACCACGTAGTGGTGACATTACATATCTTAGTAAAATTCAATTTCAAATTTCAAATAAATTCATTTCAAATTTTCAAATAAATAATGTCGTCCCAACGGGACTTTAAACCGGAATGTCATATTTTCTATTTTGAATTATTATCAATAATCGTTTCAAGCCAATCAATTAGTTCATCGATATATGTTTCAATTATATTCCATACGATTTCATAATCAATTCCGAAATAATCATGTACAATACGATTACGAAATCCCCGTAATCTTTTCCATTCAATTTCCGAATTTAATTCTCTAAAATCAGGGTCAATTCTATTTGCCGCTTCGCCTATAATTTCAAAATTCCGAATAACCGCATCAATAGTTTTATCTTCAGATAAAAATGAATCATAATCAAGTTCTTTTGTATATCGCTTAATCTTACTCGCAGCTTGTAGCATATCGTCTAATAACAATAAAATTTCTCGCTTAGACATATATTAAATCTGAATCTATGTATTGTAAATATTTTTCTTTAACTCCGTTTTTTGATACTAAATCTACTTTCATTCCGACAATATTTTCTAATTCTTCTGCTAAATCGATAAATCTGACACCAATTTTGTCGGAAAACTCAACGAGAATATCCAAATCGCTTGAATCATTTTGCTCTTTGCGAGAATAAGAACCAAAAATAGCCATTGACTTTATAGGATAATCAATGAATAATCTATTTTTATGATTATTTAATGTGTTTTTTATTTCTTTAAGTGTTCTCATAATTCAAAATTAACACTTTTAATTAAATAGAAGAAATTTTTAAACTGACATTTTTTAAGAATTAACTCATCAGCCAAGAAAGTATTGTTTGCGTTGAAGTTTTAAAAATTATTAATATCCAATTTCCAATTAAATAATGTTTCATTCTCGCCAATTTTAATAAACCGGTTTTTTTGCAATACTTTGAATGAAGCAATATTTGTTTTATTTGTAGAAGCAATTATTGTTTTTACATTTGATTGATTTTTAGCCAATTCAATAATTCCGCCAACAATTTCTGTCATAAATCCTTTATTTTGAAATTCATCATAAGTTCCGTAGCCAATTTCAATTTCGCCTTCAGAATTTGGTTCTCCAACCATACAAATATCTCCCACCATTTTATTTTCGGTTTTCAAAATGGCTGTCCAAAGTGTTGAATATAAATAGTTTTTACTTTTATCGGCCACGTTTGGAAGTATTGTTTCTTCAAATGCTTCTTTAAGTTCTGGAGAAATTTTTCTTGAAGTTTTATTCAAATTAAGTTCTTCTTCCAAAGAGTTGTCGCACTTAGTATATTTCACTAATTGCTCGTATGTCAAGGGTTTTAAAATAAGTCTTTTTGTTTCTATCATTAAATTAATTTCTACTTTTTCATGAAATTACTATAAAAATAACTGTCGGTTAAAATTATTAACCGACAATTATTTAATCCTATAAATTTTAAAAAACATTATTACACTTTAAATGTTTTTTATTTCAGTTTTACTGTAAAGTCTGAAGTAAAATCCGGAGCCATTAAATCCATAATATTTCCTTTTATTGAAAAACTTTTTTTGTCGTCGGAAATAATTGCACGTTTATTATCAATCTTTTTAATTTGGCGTTCGAATGTAAAGTTTACACTAAAATATATATAATCTTTCATAGCTGCATATTGTTGATTTGAGCGTAAAGAATCCGAAACTTCCGGAGCGTCATATATCAATGTTTTGCTTCCTTTGTTCGAAAATTTAATTGAACCGTCGCTTCCGTTATCTCCGGCAAGAGCAAAAACACTTTGTTTGTTTGTTTCTTTTAGAAGATTATTAACACTTTCCAAATTATCAAAAGTGTATTTAACAAAAAGAGTAGTTTTTTCATTTTTCCAGCCGTATTCCACATCTTTAGCTCCTGCATTTTTAAGTTCTAATGCAACAGTTTCAAAGGCTTGGTCAATTGTATCGGTTGAAAAACCTTTTCCTGTTGTGTCCATCGAATTCATAAATTTTATTAATTCACCCATTTCAACAGAAGTTTCGGCAGTTCCGGAAAAATCTTTGTTTATGTGATATGACTGAGAAATTGTGCAACTTGCTAAAAAAATTGTTGCGATAAAAAATATTACTATTAATTTTTTCATCTGTTTATTTTTAAATTGTTTTTAAAGGTCAGATAGGAACATCCTAAATAATCATTTCTTTGTGTGTAGAGATATATACAAGGACGTTTCATCTGTTTATGGTTTATAGTTTATTTAAAATAAATTTATCCTGAAACTTGAACATTAAAACCTTCTTTTTTTAATCTTTCGGCAATTTCATTGAGTTTTTCGAGAGAAACTTTTTTTAATCCCGGAGTTGGCGTATCTCTTTCTATCGTATAAATCATTACTTGTTCCGGTTTAATTTCTTTCAGAAGTTTAATCCAAGCATGAATTTCTCTTTCGGTTGAATTGTCAATTTCAATTCCGTTGTAAACGCCACGCACGAACATTGTTTGAATTGTTAATTTCCCGTTGAATTTTGAAAGGTTTTTAACGGTTTTTTCAATAGAATAATTTGGCAACGGATTGTTAATGAGGCTAACAGTATCTTCAAAGGCCGAATCGAGTTTTAAAATATTCAGTTCAATTTTATTGAGTGCTTCAAAAACCGATTTTTTATTAATAAGAGTTGCATTTGAAAGCACGGCAATTTTGGCTTCGGGAAAATATTTATCTCTTATTTCAATTGTATCGGTAATAATTTTACTGAATTCGGGATGCATTGTAGGTTCGCCGTTTCCGGCAAAAGTGATAACATCGGGAATTTGTCCTTCATTTTTCATTTCAATTAACTTTTTTTCGAGTTCAGCCTTAACATTTTTGGCTGTGTGAAATGAGTTTTTAAGAAACTTATCCTTGTAAGTTCTTCCGCATTCGCAGTAAATACAATCGAAATTACAGAATTTATATTTTAATGGCAACAAGTTAATGCCAAGCGAAACACCAAGCCGTCGGCTTTTAACAGGTCCAAAAATAATATCGTCAAATAAAAAAACCGGCATATTATAATATTTTTCTCCGTCAAAAATAGGGATATTTACCAAAAAAAAAAGAGAAATGTAAAATTATTACTTTCTCTTTTGCATTGTTTTTCGTAGTAAATTAGAACTTAAAGTCTTAGGGTAGTTGTTCTATGCAAATGTAGTGCATTCATTTATGCCTGCCTAATAATAATTTGTTTTATTGATAAACTAATATTTATACATGATAAAGTGATATTAACGTTTGACAAAATTAAAACATTATAACTTTGTCATTACAAAATCTTGTAAAAGCAAAATTTCGTTTTTTAATATTCCTTTTTCAACCAAAAATTTTGAATCATATTGTAAAGTTTCGTTAAATTTTGATAGACCTATAATTTGAGCAGATTTTATATAAAAAGCCGATGATTCCTGCTTTTTATTCAAACAAAAAAGTAAATGTGCATAGTTCATAAAATCATATCCTGTTGGTTTTCGTTCTAAAATTTTCAAATAATATTTTTCTGCCGAATCGTATTTTCCGAGCATAAACGAACACCAAGCAATTGGTCGCATAACCGGAATATTTTCGTCGTCGAAATATAAAACTTTGAAATAATATTTTTGTGCTTCTTCAAATTTCTCCAAAGACAACAGACAATGCGCAATATTCACCTGAATATGAAGATTTTCGGGTTGTTCTATTTCTGCTTTTTGATAATAGTCAAGTGCTTTGTCGTAAGTTTTTAATTTTCTGTAGCAGAAAGCAATTTTCTTTGTAAGCCACAAAGAGTTTTCGCCGTATAATTCTGAAATTTGATAATATTTAAGTGCATTTTCAAAATTGCCTATTCGCTGAAATGCAAATCCGGTTTTTTCATAAATTTTTCTTGCAATTTTTCCTTTAACATCGGCAGAAATATAAATTTCAACTGCTTCTTGCCAATAGCTTTTTTCAAAATAAAAGTCGGCAATTGCAATTTTCAATTTATCGTTTTTAATAATTGTTTTATAAAAAAATGTGTTGTGAATATCAAGTCTCATTTCAAAAATATCGGGCAATAATATTCTCATTAAATTTAGTTTATAAAATCTGTATAAATCTTGAATATAAGTTGTAAAAATATGTCGGTCTTTAATGCTTTTATTCAGCAATTCGTCTTCGGTGCTTATTTCGTTCATTTGCTGAATTTCCATTTTAAATAAATCAACAAGCATTTTCTTTTGTGCAGAGGGCATTGCTTTAACATTCAAGCAAAACGAGTATTTGTCGGAATTACAAATATACGACGAACGTTCAAGTCCTTCGAGAAATACTTCGTAATTAAAAACTTTGTCGTTCATGTCAAAAGCTGAAATTGCATCGGAATTTTCTTTATAAAAAGGTAAAAACCAATTACTTAAACGGTCAAAAAAATCAAAATGTTTTAATAAAGAAAACGCACTCATAAAAACATCTGTTCCTTCGAGTTGCATTTTTGAAATTTCTTCCATTTTATTCAATAAATCCGGAGTGTCTTCAAAAACTTTTTCCCAATCGGGGTTTTGGTCTTCAATTAAACTGTCGGAAGCAATTTGATCCAGATTTAATTTTTCGTCTATTTTAGGTTGAAGTTTTGCCATTTCGGGCAATATTTCATTCTTCAACTTATCGGAAACCATTGTTGTTTCTTTGGTTCTAATTAACTGAAAAATAATATCTCTAATGAAACTCTGCGATTCTGAATCGTCGCTCAAAATGGCCGACCTGTTAATTATATCTTTATAAAGATGTATTCTTTGGTCGTAGAAATAAAATGCAAACACAATACCTACAATTGCTCGGTTTCGAGTTTGTTGTTCGTTGGCATCGTAAAAATTTAGAAGAAGATTAAATTTTTGAGCATCAAATCGTCCTAAAAGGCTCATTGTTACGGCGCTGACAATTATTGATTTTTCATGAATAAAAAATAAATTTCCTCTAACGAATTTTTTTATTGAATCAACATCTTCACCTGTAAGTATATTTGAAAAGAAAATTTTGGTGAATAATTGGTCGAACAATGATTTTCTTTTTTCATTTTCCGATTCTTTTTTAAGTGAAATAATTTCATTTATTTTTGATGTTATTGTAAATGAGATAGTTTCATTATTTCTTTCTTCCGATCTGCTGAGTTTTATATAACGGTCTCTTATTTTGTCGTTTAACTCCAATAAATCTTTTTGCAGTTGAACATAAATACTGTCTCTTTTTGGGTCGTCAACACCTTTGAATGTATATTCCAATAAATTACCGTAAATTTCTTTACACTCATTTAACATTTCGTTATAAACTAATAAATCCGGAATAGAAAATTCTTTTTCTAAACTTTCTATTGCTTCATGTAAATATCCGTTTATTATTTTTGAATTAATATTTGTATATCTTTGCTTGGCCTCTTTCATGTATTTATTTTTAATTGTATACACAAAATTACAATTTTTTCTTTTCTTTTAAAGAATTTTATTTAAAATTGATTTTTTTTTACGTGAGTTCTAAAAATTGCTTTTTCTTCGTTGTACTTCGATTTTTAAAATTCTCATTTACAACAGTAAACTCCGGTTTTAAAAACCTTGTCCGTCTCGAAAAATCTAATTTTTAGAAGCACCCTTAAATTATATTGATATTATGCAAACTATTTCATTCATTTTAAAATTTATTTCTTACAAATTATTTTCAAAACACAAAAAAGCTTATGGAATTCATTCACCTTTTTTGTTTAAATTGATATCGGAAACTTTTAATTCCGATGAAAAATTAGAATTTACTCAAAAAATTGATTCTATAAGAAATTCATTATTAAAAAGTTCTGAAAAAATTACGGTGAATGATATTGGAGCCGGTTCAAAAAAAATGAAATCTTTCCAAAGAAATATTTCCAAAATTGCAAAATATTCTGCCGTGAAGAAAAAATACGGCGAATTACTTTCGCGTATTATCATTAAATTTGAACCGAAAACAATTCTGGAACTTGGAACTTCCGTTGGTTTAAGCACATTATATTTAGCATTTCCAAAACCAGAAAGTATTGTTCACACAATTGAATTTTGCCCCGAAACGGCTAAAAAAGCTTCGCAAAATTTCAAAATTGCCGAAACCACAAATATCGTTCAACATATTGGAAACATTGATGAAATATTGCCTCAACTTATTAACGAAACAGAAAATTTCGATTTTGTGTTTTTTGATGCAAACCACAAAGAATTGCCGACTTTAAAATATTTTAATTTGTGTTTAGCTAATTCTTCCGAAAAAAGTATTTTCGTTTTTGATGATATTCATTGGTCAAATGAGATGGAACGTGCTTGGGAAAAAATAAAAATCCACGAAAAAGTAACTCTTACCGTGGATTTATTTTTTTTCGGAATTGTATTTTTTGATAAAAATTTATCGAAAGAGAATTTTATTGTAAAATATTAAATATCAATTTAAAAAAAATTAAACATCAAATAAATCGGAAATTTCTTTAAGTTTTTTCGACAAATCGTCCAAAACCTGAACATTTTCTAAAAGCACAGCTGCAAACGATTCGTTCTCGTGGGAGAAATTATTCAGTTTATTAACCGATTCTTTGATTTTTTCAATTTCAAATTTTTGTTCTTCGTTTAAATCGGCAATTTCGCTTACCAAGCTTAACGATTTTTCCATGTCGGGCAATAAATCGTTAACAATTTTTCCGGTATCGGTTGAATTTGTAACACCCTGTTGCAGCAAAACTTCTATTTTTGCAGCTGCTTTTTTACTGTCGTCGGCCAATCTGCTTATTTCTGTAGCAATAACACCAAAACTTTTTCCGCTAACTCCGGCTTTTGATGCTTCAATTGCTGCATTTAATGCAAGAATATTTGTGAGAAATGTTATATCGCTAATTATAATTGTTGCTTTTGCAATATCTTTCATTGTTTGAGTAGAAATATTTGCCTGTGTAATACCTAATTCGAGTTCTTGATAGGCTTTGCCCGAAATTTCTTTTGAATAAACGGCATTATTAACAGAAATTCCAATTTTGCCGGCTATTTCGTTTACCGATTTTGTAACTTCTTCGGAATTATTTCTTTGATTTATTGCCATGCTGTTAAAACCGAAAGATATAACTTCCATGCTTTCTCTAAATTCGCTGATTGACTTGGCACTTTTCTTTAATTCCAAAACCATTTGCCTAAATCTGTCGGACATTATGTTTAAACTTGATGTCATAACTCCAAGTTCGTCTTTATTGCCCGATTCCAGTTTTACGTTCAAATCTCCGTTACTGAGTTTTTCGGCAAAAACACTAATTTCTTTTATCGATTTAAAAATTTTATTACTATAAAAAATTAAAATACCGAGAATAATTATTAATCCTAAAAGTCCTACAATTATTGTATCGCGAATCACTTTTTTTGATTCTGAAATTACATCGTCTAATCGGACTAAAACTCCCAAACTCCACGGAGTTGTGGTTCCTTGAACTTTTATGGGCGAAAAAAACACAATTATTTTTTTCTTGGTTCCGTCTAATGTTGCATCAAATTCAAACGATTCACCTTTTTGAATTTTTGGTGAAATATTATAAATTTTTTCTTCATCAGGATTCACGTCAATAGACTTGTCGCCGATAACAGTTGTGTCGGGATGATAAACATAAATTCCGTTATTTGATAATAAAAAAGCGTATCCTGTACCAAACGGTTTTATTTTTTCGAGCTGTGATTTTAGTTGCGACAAATAAATATCAATTCCAACAACTCCAATAAACTCATTTTTTACCAATATTGGTGCCGATAAAGTGGTTTCAAGGTGCTTAATTCCCTTGTAATTACTCCAATATGGATTGGCAATTGAAGCCATTTTTGTTTTCATAACATGGTGATACGATGTCAAATTTTTTATACCGCCAACATCTTTATATTTAATTTCACGCTGAATTTTATTATTGTCGATAAAATAAACAATTGATCTTCTTCCGGGCTTTTCGCCCCAATTTTTGTCGGAAAAACTAAGTTGAATACTTGTAAAAACTCCGGCATAATTCGGGTTCGAACTTAATGCGTTGTAAAGTGATTTAGAAAGTATTGAATCTCTTACACTTAAAGGAATTTGATCATATTGGCGAAAAACTTCTACCAAGCCGCTTGCAACTCCCATATTGTAATTCAGAAAAGATTCAATTTTATTGGCATTGTGTAGCACTTCACGTCGCGAAATTGTGAGAGCATCGTTGATATTTATTTTGCGTTGACTTTCTAAAATATAAGTAAAACTTATAATGTATACAGCAATAACGGTGATTAATATAGCTAAAATGAATTTTTGCTTTAACCCAACTTTGTGGTAAAAGCTCTTTAGTTTTTTCATAAAATCGGAGTGTTTAAACTGTCTGTTTAGTTTTTTAGTGCTTGAAAAGTAAAAATTATTTTTATTATAATAAAATATTTATTATTGGTTTGAACTTATGAATAGAAAATTATAAGTAATTAAAATATAAAAACAGGCTTTTTTTGGAGAATTATTATAATGCTACAATGTTGAAAAACATAATATCTTTTCATACTTTTTATTATTGAAATAAGTTTAATTTGTAAACTTCCCATTTATGAAGAAAACATTAACAATAACTCTTTTAATCATACTGATAATGAATAGCATTCATGCACAAGAAAAGAAAAACAACCATTTTCTTAACAGTTTCGTTTTCGGCTCATCATTAACTTATCTATGGGATACAAACAAATATGATCAAAATACAACTGTTTACGATGAATATGTTTGGAGTAATTACTCGTGGAATCTAAATTTTGCCGTTTCACTCAGCAAAAGTTTCTCTACAGGAATTCAAGTTTTAAATATATGGTCAACAGGCACAAGAATAGAAAATACTCACAATATAATTTACGGTGCATTTGTTCAATACGATTTTTTGCATAAAACTCCTTCCAAAAAAAGAATGTTTATTGAAATATCTATAGACAAAGGCGATTTTTTCACCGGTGGAACTTTAGACCCATACACAAGAAAGGGTTTGTGGTATAACGGAATTGGATTTGGTTTTGAAATTCCTTTAAAATCTATTTCTCCAAATTTATATCTCGACTTATCGGGTTATAATTATGTTATTCTAAATAAAATTTTCGACAAATATAATTACACTCAATACATTATAGGTTTAAATTACCGTTTTGGAAAAAATTTTAAGGAATAAAAGCAGTCGTCAGTATCCAGTATGCAGTCTTCAGTATTTGTTTTTAAAATAATTTATGCTGAAGACTGAAACTGAAAACTGAAGACTGAAGACTAAAAAAATTTATCTGCTAAACAAAAGTTCGCGATATTTTGGCAGTGGCCACATTTCGTCGTCAACAATCATTTCAAGTTTGTCGATGTGGTATCTTATGGTTTCCAAATATGGCATTACGTTTGAATAATATTCTTCAATTCTTTCGTTACATTTTTCAAGTTTATTGGCAATTCTGCGAGCTTCGGTCATTTCTTCAACTTCTTTGTTAATTATGGTAACGTGCTCAGATATTTTCTTAATATATTCAATTCTTCCTTTTGATATTTCTTTATATTCATCATCAGAAAAAATTTCTTTTAAACCTCTAACGCTTTCAATTAAAGAGTTTTGATATTTTACGGCTGTAGGAATAATATGATTTGTTGCCAAATCGCCCAAAACCCTTGATTCTATTTGTATTTTTTTAGTAAATTGTTCTATTCTGATTTCATATCTCGACTCCAATTCTTTTTCGGAAAGCACATTATTTCTTTCAAATAAATCTCGCGTTTTTTTGCTTAAATATGTTTTGAAAACTTCGGGTGCAGAATTAATATTTGTCAAACCGCGTTTCTCAGCTTCTTTTTTCCATTCGTCGCCATAACCGTTTCCTTCAAATCTGGCAGGTTTCGACTCGGTAATATATTTACGAAGAATTTGCAAAATTGCTTCATCTTTTTTAATTCCGGATTCCATTAATTCATCGGTTTCTTTTTTAAATTCAACAAGTTGATCAGCCACAGCAGTGTTTAAAGAAATTAGCGGAGCACCGCAATTTTCTGATGAACCTACAGCTCTAAATTCAAATCTGTTTCCCGTAAATGCAAACGGCGAAGTTCTGTTTCTGTCGGTATTATCCAATAAAATTTCCGGTATTTTTCCAATGTCTAATTTCAAAGCCGTTTTTTCGTCGGGTGTCATTTTGTCATCTGATATTCTTTCTTCCAAATCGTCGAGCATTCCGGATAATTGAGTTCCGAGAAAAACCGACATAATCGACGGCGGCGCTTCGTTGGCTCCCAATCTGTGTTGATTTCCTGCCGAATAAATGCTTGCTCTGAGCAAATCGCCGTGATTATGAACCGCTTTAACAACATTTACCAAAAATGTGAGAAATTGCATATTCTTTTTGGGAGTTTTTCCGGGTTGAAGTAAATTCACTCCTGTATCTGTTGACATTGACCAATTGTTGTGTTTTCCGGAACCGTTTACTCCTGCAAAAGGTTTTTCGTGAAAAAGAACTTCAAAATTATGTTTGTGAGCCATTTTTCGCATAAGTTCCATAATAAGTTGATTATGATCGTTTGCCAAATTCGCTTCTTCATAAACCGGAGCACATTCAAATTGGTTTGGTGCCACTTCGTTATGTCTGGTTTTTACGGGAATTCCCAATTTATGAGATTCAATTTCAAAATCTTTCATATATTCAATAACTCTTTCGGGAATTGAACCGAAATAATGATCTTCCAATTGTTGGTCTTTAGCGGAAGCGTGTCCCATAAGAGTTCTTTGAGTTAAAACCAAATCGGGTCTGGCATGAAAAAGAGCGCTGTCGACCAAAAAATATTCTTGTTCCCAACCCAAATTTGAAATTACTTTTGTTACATTTTTATCAAAATATTGGCAAACATCAACAGCAGCTTTATCGAGTGCAGCAATAGATTTTAAAAGCGGTGCTTTGTAATCGAGAGTTTCGCCTGTGTAGGAAATAAAAATTGTGGGAATACAAAGTGTGTTTCCGAGCACAAATGCAGGCGATGACGGATCCCAAGCCGTGTAACCTCTTGCTTCAAAAGTATTTCTTAATCCGCCGTGAGGAAAACTTGATGCATCGGGTTCTTGCTGTGCAAGTAATTCGCCTCTAAAAGTTTCAAAGGCTTTTCCGTCGTTACCGATTTCGAGAAATGCATCGTGTTTTTCTGCTGTTCCGCCGGTTAACGGATGAAACCAATGTGTGTAATGCGTTGCTCCGCGACTTATAGCCCATTCTTTCATACCGGAAGCAACTTGGTCGGCAACTTTTCTGTCTATTCTGTTACCTTTTTCTATTGCTTGCATAACGCTTTTAAATGCCTCAACTGGAATGTATCTTCTCATTTTTTCGGTGTCGAATACGTTAATGCCGTAATATTCCGAAATTTTATTTGAAGGAAATACAACATCTACATATTTTCTGTTTAGTACTTCTTCTAATGCTTTAAAACGAATTGTTGCCATTTTGATTTTTTTATGTTTACTTTGCAAAAGTATATTTTATTTTATTATACCCCATAATTTTTCATGTTAATTTTTAAAAATAAGTTATTTTTTATTTCTAAATAGATATTTTTAATGTGCTATTATAAAAAAAGGCTTTTTTTTGTAAAAAGAAGCCTTTAAGTAAATATTTCAAAATAAATATTTTATTCGTCCGGACCAACACCAAAAAAATTCATATATTTTCCGCTGTCGGCACCATAATAATTTTCAACTTTTCCTTGCTTTATTTTAAATGTGGCTTGTTCTCCCATGATTTCGGAAAAAAGTATTTTATACTCGTCGCCGTGCATGTCAATATGAGTAATTTCAGCAAGAGTTTCTTCACCTACACCAAGATTTGCATGACACACCGGACAAAGAAAATCAACTTGTTCACCTGTTCGAATTTCGCAAGTTTCGTGTTTTACGATATTAAAATTTCCAAGTTTGGGTTCAAACAATATCAATCCGCCAATTTTTCCGGCAGGAATAGCTGTCAAAACAATATGATTATCAATTTTTAAAGGAGAATTGCACTTTGGGCAATAATATTCGTCGGACTTAAATTTCTTCATTTTTTTAGATTTAATCGTTTATAAAAAATCATTTTTAAAATTTTAATATATTTCAATTTAATGAATAATTGATTCTAATTTACGGAATTTTGCAATATAAAAAAAGTGATTTCGGTATAATTATATTCTAAATTAAAAGAAAAAAGTTTGCAGTTTTCAGTTGAAAGAATGCAGTAAAAAAATGTCGTAACTAAAGAAATTTGAGATTAATCATTATTTATAAAAAATAAACTTTTCAAATTTGTCTTTATAAAACTTAATAAATTTAATTATCAAAGAATTAATTCATACAAATTTGAAAAGTTTTTAAAATAAATAATCCGAGAAATAAAATCTAAGCTTTAGTTTTATACAATTCTGCAAAATATTTATAAAACAAAGGAATTGTATTAATGCCTTTAAAGAAAAGTTCCAACGGAAAATTTTCATTTGGCGAATGTATTGCATCGCTTTCAAGACCAAATCCCATAAGAATTGATTTAATTCCCAAAACTTCTTCAAAAGTTGCAATAATAGGAATACTTCCGCCGCTTCTTGTAGGAATAGGTTTTTTTCCGAAAACTTCAGAATAAGCTTTTTCTGCGGCAATATATGCAAGCATATCGATAGGCGAAACATAACCTTGTCCGCCGTGAAGTGCAGTAACTTTCACTTTTACCGTTTTTGGAGAAATTGCCAGAAAATGTTCTTCAAAAAGTTTACTTATTTTGATATTATCTTGGTTTGGAACAAGTCTCATAGAGATTTTTGCATAAGCTTTTGACGGAATTACTGTTTTTGCTCCTTCTCCGATATATCCGCTCCAAATTCCGTTTACATCAAGCGAAGGTCTGATTCCGGTTCTTTCATTTGTAGTATATCCTTTTTCTCCGAAAAGTTCATCAATATCTAAAGCTTTTTTATAATCATTTTCGTTAAAAGGAGCTTTTGACATTTCGGCTCTTTCTTCTTTGCTGATGTCAATTACATCGTCATAAAATCCTTTAACCGTTATTTTTCCGTCATTGTCTGTTAAACTTGCAATAAGTTTTGCGAGAACGTTTGCCGGATTTGCAACAGCACCGCCAAAAATTCCGGAATGTAAATCGCGATTTGGTCCGGTAACTTCCACTTCCATGTAACTCAATCCTCTCAAACCTGTTGTTATTGAAGGAATATCGGTAGCAATCATTCCTGTGTCGGAAACAAGAATTATGTCGGCAGCCAACATTTCTTTATGTTTTATCATGAAATCTTTAAGATTTGGCGAACCAATTTCTTCTTCTCCTTCAATAATAAATTTAACGTTGCAAGGCAATGTGTTGGTTTTCACCATTAATTCAAATGCTTTTGCGTGCATAAAAGATTGTCCTTTGTCGTCGTCGGCACCGCGAGCAAATATTTTGTTATCTCTAATTTCGGGTTCAAAGGGTTTGGATTTCCACAATTCCAACGGGTCAACCGGCATAACATCCATGTGTGCATATACAAGAACAGTCGGTAAATTTTTATCAATAATTCTCTGTCCGAAAGTTACAGGATTTCCTTTAGATTCGAGAACTTCAGCTTTATCGCAACCGGCATTTAACATTGTTTGTTTCCAATATTCTGCGGCTCTATACATGTCGGGCTTGTTTTCTTCAAGCGAGCTAATAGAAGGAATTCGGATAAGACCGAATAACTCTTCCAAAAATCTTTGTTTATTTTTGTCGATGTAATCTTTTATATATTGCATTCTGTCTGATTTATAAGTTTATGTCAAAAATAATAAATTTGCTTATAAATCCAAGAAAAAACCGGAAAAACACTTATCCTATTTAGGTTTATTTTCAGCAAAATATTTCAATTGTTCATACCAATCTTTTCCAAATTCCTCTGTTAAAGGTTTTTCCAGAAATTTATAAACTAATGTATCGGTTTGGGCTCCGCATGTTCTTGCAGGTTTACAAATATCCCACATATCATAATTCAATGCTGTATATTCACCAATTTTTTTTGTTCTAATTGGATACAAATAACAAGAAGCCGGTTTTCTGAAAGATATTTTACCGTCGTTGAATGCTTTTTCTATTGCACACCAAGCAATTTTATCTTCGTCAAAAATTGTAAATGCACATTCGGCGTCATTAACAAGCATTGTAACAAAATCATGTTCGGCATCGAGATATGAAGTTCCGTTTTTTTCAACAGATTTCACAGCTTCCGGTCTCATATATTCCTTTATTATAGGAAATATTTCTTCAAGAATTTGCTTTTCTTTATCAGTTAAAGGAGCTCCTGCGTCGCCTGCAACACAACAAGCTCCTTTACATTTACTTAAATCGCAAACAAATTTTTTCTCAATAATATCTTCCGATAAAAGTGTATTATCTATTTGTATCATTCTTTTCAAATTAACTCCTTTCCTGTCATTACTTCGGGTTTTTGAATTCCCATTATTTTTAAAATTGTTGGTGCCACATCGGCCAAAATTCCGTTGTTAATTTTTTTGTAATCGTCGTCGATTAAAATACACGGAACCGGATTTAATGAATGTGCAGTATTTGGCGAACCGTCTTCGTTTACGGCAAAATCGGCATTTCCGTGGTCGGCAATAATTATTACCGAATAATTGTTTTGTTTTGCTGTTTCAACAACTTTTTCAACGCAAGTATCAATTGTGTGAACTGCTTTTAAAATGGCTTCGTAAATTCCCGTGTGGCCAACCATGTCGCCGTTTGCAAAATTAAGACATATAAAATCGTGCTCTTGTTTTTTAAGTTCTTCAACTAAAGCTTCGGTTACTTCAGGAGCACTCATTTCGGGCTGTAAATCGTAAGTTGCAACTTTTGGCGAAGGAATTAAAATTCTTTTTTCTCCTGCAAATTCATCATCTCTTCCGCCGGAAAAGAAGAAAGTTACGTGAGCAAATTTTTCTGTTTCGGCAATTCTAAGTTGTTTCAAACCTTTGTTTTGAATAATTTCGCCCAAAGTATCTTTCAAATTATCTTTATCGTAAATTACTTTTATATTTTTAAAGTTTTCGTCGTAACGAGTCATTGTAAGAAAATGCAAATTAAGAGTTTTCATCTCAAATTCGGGCATATCTTTTTGGGTTAAAACTGTTGTAATTTCTCTTAAACGATCGGTTCTGAAATTGAAACAAATTACAACATCGTTTTCTTGAATTTTGCCAATCGGATTTCCGTTTGCATCAATAAAAACAACAGTATCAATAAATTCATCGGTAATTTTTGCGTCATAAGATTCTTTAACTGCTTCAATAACATCTGAATATCTTTTACCAATTCCGTTAACCATTAAATCGTAAGCTTTTTTAACGCGTTCCCAACGTTTATCGCGATCCATGGTGTAATATCTGCCGATTAAAGTAGCAATTTTTCCGTTAGATTTGTTCAAATGTTTTTTTAGGTTTGATAAAAAACCCAAACCGCTTCTCGGATCGGTATCTCTTCCATCGGTAATTGCATGAATGAAAACGTCGGTAAGCCCGTATTCTTTGGTAATATCGCACAATTTATAAAGATGCAAATCGGAAGAATGAACACCGCCGTCGGAAATTAATCCGATGAAATGAACAGCTTTTTTATTGTCTTTTGCATATTGAAAAGCTTCGGAAAGAACAGGATTTTCCTTAATTGAATTATCCTGAATTGCTTTGTTTATGCGAACAAGATCTTGATAAATAACTCTTCCGGCGCCGATATTTAGATGTCCGACTTCGGAATTTCCCATTTGTCCGTCGGGCAAACCAACATTTTCGCCGTCGGTATGTAATTGAGAATTAGGATATTTTTTAAATAAGCTGTTTATATATTTAGGTTTTCCTGTTGAAATTGCGTCGGAATGAGATTTGTCGCCAATTCCCCAACCGTCGAGTATCATTAAAAGTGTTTTTTTTGACATGTTTTATATTGAAAATGTGATGTTTATAAAATATAAATAATTTTTATTGTTTTTGATTATCTTCTTCTTTATGTTGAAATTTTTCTATTTCAAAATATTTTCTTTTTCCTCTGTATGTATAACTCAAAAGAGCTTCACCGTTATATTTGTGAGGAACCGGAATTTTATTTTTATCAATTTCATTTTGCTCTTCAATAGAAATACTTTTTCCCATTGAATGCGGCACTTTTATATCGTTTACATAAATTGAAACTTCATATCCTGCATCAAAAATTCCTTCTTTCACCTTTCTGCCGTTTTGAACAGCTTTTACTTCAAAATATTTATCGCCGATCCATATCCTGTCGAAAGTAATAATATCGGAACCTTTCTTGGGAATAAGAGTTATTTCGTATTTTGTTCCGTAGCCGGATTCTGGTCTTCCGCCGTGCCACGATTGAGAAGTTGCCGAAACAAATTCAAAATTTTTCTGACAATTTACATTTAACGATGATGCAAGAATCAATAAAGCAAAAATTGTTTTCATCTGTTTATTTTTTATTGTTTTTAAAGGTCAGATAGGAACATCCATAATAATCATTCGTTTGTGTGTCGAGAGATATACATGGATGTTTCATACCAATGTATTTTTATAAACGGCGAATTTACTTATTTTTGAATTAATAGCACGATTGAAAAAACAAAATTATTTCTAAATTGAAGAAGATTTTTTTAACATTGAAATTATAAAAGAATTTTTTGATTTATGTTGGAGAACAAAAGTGAATTTTTATAAAGATGTTTCAGGGTAATTTCACAATAAAAGCTGTTGACAAGTAATTATCAACAGCTTTTTTTGTGACCTCGAAGGGACTCGAACCCCCAACCCTCAGAGCCGAAATCTGATATTCTATCCAATTGAACTACGAAGCCTAAAGTTTTGCAAAAGTAATATTTTTTTCTTTCTAATAAATTCTTCTTTTATATTAAAAACACGAAATACTTATTTTGTTATGTCTACTTTATTTAAAATAATCTCGTCGTCGAAAAACATTTCTGCTATTGTTTTAAAAAATTCGGTGTAGTCGGAAACATAAAATTCATGCTCAGGCACATTGTTTTTATTGAGTAATTCTTTTTGCAGTAAAATAGATTGAAGTTTCCTTGCTACAACTTCGGAAGAATCAATAATATTTGTTTTAAATCCGTAGAATTTTCTAATTTGATTTTTAATTATCGGATAATGTGTGCAAGCTAAAATTAAAGAATCAATATTTTTTAAAGTATCGTCCGACAAATAATTTTTAATTATTGCGTTGCTGATATCGTCGTAAACGAATCCTTCTTCAATCATTGGAACCAAAAGCGGAGTTGCAAGTGAAACTACTTCTTTATCTTCCGATTGTTCTTTGATTTTAATTGTGTATGAATTGCTTAGTATTGTTCCTTTTGTGCCGATAACGCCAATTTTTTTGAATTTTTTATTATTTGCAACATATTCGCTGGCAGGATCTATAACATTTAGAACAATTGCTTTGTTGCCAACATGTTTCCTAACGGCTTCATAAGCTGCTGCAGATGCTGTATTGCAAGCAATAAGAATAACTTTGCAATTTTTTTCGAGAAGAAAATCGGCAATTTGCAATGAATATTGTCTTACAATTTCGGAAGATTTATCGCCGTAAGGTAAGTGAGCTGTGTCGCCAAAATAAATAATTTTTTCTTCGGGCAAAAGGTTTTTAACGGCAAGAGCTACAGTAAGTCCGCCAACACCGGAATCAAAAATCCCTATCGGTTGTGTAGAAGAAAGTTCCATTTTTTTATAATTTTAAAAGCTTGTCTCTATTTAAAAGACAAGCTTTTTAAAAAAAATATTTAAATAAAATTATTGTATTCCAAGTTTCTTTTTAACTAATGGAGTAATATCAACACTTTGATCGGGTGAAAAATATAACAATGTGCTTATATCAAAAATGTAAATAAATTTTCCTTCAACTGCAACATTTTTAATTGCTTCCGTTATTTTATCTGTTATAGGTTTAAGAAGTTCATTTTGTTTTTCAGCAATTTTTTGTTGAGCTAAACCTTCATAGTTTTGAAGTCTTTGTTGAAGATTTTGTAACTCAGATTCTTTATCGGCAATTGTTAAATCGTCCCATTTTTCGGGGCTTTCTTTCTTCAATTGAGAATTCTCAACATACTCGGTGTATTTTTTTTCATACTCTGCTTTCATCGCATTAAATCTTTCGGTATGAGTTTTTGCCAATTTTTCCAATTCATCTTGGGCTAATTTTGTGTCAGGCATTAAAGTCATAATTTCTTGAGAATTTGTATGCCCGAATTTTAAATTTTGAGC
>DZBS01000082.1 GCA_022729995.1 Draconibacterium orientale
ATATCTGAAGTATTATTTTCAGGTAAATCTGCCCAAGCTTTTGAAATAATTAGTCGTTGTTTTGTTGTTGTTGAAACTTCTTCAAAAAGAGAAATAAATTTCTCCGGTTTTGAAATAGGGTTGCTTCCAAAACTTATAAAAACAGGCGGTTTTCCCGAGTTAATAAAATTTTCTACATTTTCGGGTAATTGATTTTTGGAATCAAGGTGCATATATGCTGTTTGAACAAAATTGAATGAAACGCCTTCTTTGGCAGGATTTAATTCTTTGTTGCAAGCTACAATTACTTTTTCGCCAAGCCAATATTTCCAAACATCTTTAATTGGCTTCAATCCAAAATTTTTCCTGTTTCTATTGATAAATCCTTTTAAAAACATGTTTATTAGTTTACGACCTAATCCGAACATCAATCGGTTTTTTAAAGGTTCTTTTTTAGTTGTTCCCAATAATATCGGATAAAAAACTACAAACCGATACGGAACTTTTAAATATTCCGCAACAGAATGAACTCCAAGAACAAACCCGACACCTAAAATTATATCGCAAGTTTTTAGAATTTCGGGAAGTAATTTAAATTGTTTTTCTGTTTCCATTTTGCCTTCCTTTGGTGAAGGTCCAACGGATTGACCGCCTTTAAAATCAGCATTTTTTTGGAAATATTCTTTATAATTTGATCCGAAAGGAATAAAAGGACAATCGTATTTTTTTACAAGTTCTTCGTTTTCGGGCGGAGCACAAAAAATAATTTCGTATCCGTTTTTTATAGCTTCCGCAGCAAGTGCCAACATCGGCTGAACATCGCCGCGAGTTCCGTTTATAACAATTCCTATTCTCATCTTTAATTATTTTTTTATTTTTTTAAGCAAATTTCGTTGATATTTTGTTTGAACTACATCAATAATAATGATAATTGCCAAAATAAAATAAAATGTTGTTTTACTCATTGCCGTAATTTCATTTCCAAATATCTTTAAATGAGACAAATGTCCGGCTTCTGAAATTAGCATAATACCTATTAGAAATAAAATAAACAAACCAAGAATTTCAAATTTTTTGTTTTTATGCAAGAAATCCGATACAATTTCGGAAAGCCACATCATAATTGCACCGCTGATTATTATCGAAATTATCATGGCAACAATATCTTTGGTTAATGCCATTGCACCAAGAATTGAATCGAAAGAGAAAACCAAATTCATTATTACTATCATGGTTATTACAGAAATAAGCGAATTGTTTTTTTGCTCAGAAATATTATTATCTTTTTCAAAAGTAATCATGTGCCAAATTTCCTTTATTGCAGTATAAATAATGAATCCGCCGCCGACAAATACAATTAAAGAGTGAAAATTAAATTTTCCTTCAATTATTTTTGTAAAATTCAATTCAAATAATGGTTCTGCAAAATAGTCGACCAACGAAACAATAAGAAAAAGTAATCCGATTCGCAAAACAATTGCAATGCCGATTCCTATTTTTCTTACAAAATTTTGTTTTTCTTCCGGAGCTTTTTTGGATTCTAACGATATGTACAAAAGATTATCAATACCCAATACAGCCTGCAAAACAATAAGCATAAGTAAAGTAAAAATATATTCTAAAACCATGATTTTTATATATTAGTCGGATAAATAATTTTATACAAATATAAGGCATTTCATTTATTTGCAATTAGTAGATTTAAAGTTAAATTTTATTTAAATAATTAAATTATTGCTGTTGATATTAACTTTTTTGTTGTTTATATTTTATTAATCAACTTTTTATCAAAACTCAAAAAATTGATATTGAAAATTTGTATTTAATTATTAACTTTGACTTTATAAGATAAAAATATGTTCAGACTCGTAAAAAAAATCAATTTAACTTTTTTTTTAGTTTTATTTTGTGCCTCAATAAATGCACAAAATTATGATTTTAAGCATTACAGTATAAAAGACGGAATGTCGCAAAGTGTTGTAAATTGCGTTTTTCAGGATAAAGAAGGATATATTTGGTTTGGAACTCAAAACGGATTAAACAGGTTTGACGGATATACTTTTAAAAAATTTATTTCAAACCCGCTTGACAATAAATCAATAACCGATAATTGGATTTTTGATATTAACGAAACCAAAAACGGTAATTTATTGATTGCAACACAAAACGGATTGCATATTTACAATAAAAAAACTGATGCTTTTACCCGAATTGAACATAAACAAAAAAAATCAAAAGTTACACATAATGCAATTTACGGAATTGCTTTATCTAAAACCGAAGGAAGAATTTATCTGAATACAGTTGACGAAGTTTATGTTATAGATTCAATAGAAAGTGCTAACCCGAAAATAAGAGTTTTTTCCACAGGATTTCCTTCAAATAAAGAATTAAGCGATAAACGATTTTATATTTGCGAAGACCGAAACGGAACTGTTTGGGCTGCTTCGCAATATGGTTTGGCTTCCGTTTTTCCTGATTCCGTTAATGCAAAACCGCGAATATATTCTGTTTCCGACGGGTTGTTAAGTGATAATATTACAATGCTTTTTAAAGAAAATTCCGGAAGAATTTGGATAGGTTCGCAAAACGGTTTGCAAATGATTAAAAAAGACGGAACTTTTAAAAATATAATTGATTCGGTTTGGGCAAAAAGTTTGGCTTATGATGCGCAAAATAAAGCAATGTGGCTTGGAACAGAAACAAACGGATTAATTCGCTTAACTTTTAAAGATAAAGAAATTTTCAGCGATATATACGAAAGCAGTTCCGCAAATCCAAACAGCTTAAGCCACAATAATATTTATTCATTATGGATAGACAGAACCAATAATTTATGGGTAGGAACTTTGGTTGGTGCAGATAAATTAGATTTAAAAAAGAAAAAATTCCAATTATATCAAAGAAATAGTACTTCAAATTCAATTCCGTTGGCAGGTAATGTTATGGCTGCAATTTTTGAAAACGACGACGGAAATTTATGGTTAGGAAATTGGGGAACCGGTTTAAATATCTATAACAGAAAAACCGGAGAAATTACGTATTATGCGTCTCAATATACCGATTCCATGCATTTATCAAATGATTTTGTTCATTCGATTTTTAAAGATAAAAACGGAAATGTTTGGGTTGGAACACGAAACGGAATAAATATTTATAATTCGGAAACTAAATCTTTTTCATTATTAGAAAATTTATATAAAAATGCCGATTTTCCGGATTTTACTAATAACAGAATATATTGTATTTTTCAGGATAATAAAGACAATATTGCTTTAGGAACAGCGTCAGGTTTTCATTTATTAAATTTAAAAAACGGAACATCAGAATCATTTTTTGCCGAAAACTCACAATTGAGTTCTAATCTTGTATATTCAGCAATTCAGGATTCCGACGGAGAATATTGGATTGCAACAACTCAAGGACTCGACAGATATAATCCGCAAACAAAGAAATTTTCTCATTATAAAAATATTCCCGGAAATGCAAATTCTGTTGCCGATAATTTTATTGTTTCATTATGTCAAACTAAAGACAAAAAAATATGGATTGGCACAAATTCCGGATTAAACAGATTTGATAAAAAAACAGCTAAATTTGAGTTTTTCTCCGATTTTCCGAGCAATATAATTTATGATATTATTGAAGACCACAACGGAAATCTTTGGTTAAGTTCAGGTTACGGGCTTGTTGAATATAACAGCGAAAAGAAAACGTTTATAAATTTTGATACAAATGACGGTTTGCAAAGCACCGAATTTAATATTAAATCGGCATTTATTGCCAAAGACGGAGAAATGTTTTTTGGAGGAATGAACGGATTTAACTCTTTTTATCCCGATTCTTTGGTTCAAAACAGCTTTCTTCCTTCGCTGATAATTTCAAAATTTATGAAAGAAAACATTTCAGGAAAAGAAATTATTAATTTGTATTCAACAAAAGAAGTCGTTCTTACTCACGAAGATTATGCATTTACAATAGAATTTTCGGCTCTTGATTTCACAAATCCCGAAAAAAATAAATTTGCTTACAAAATGGACGGATTATCAGACAGATTAATTGAATACGGAAATCAGCATTCTGTTACATTTCTTAATCTTCCGGCAGGAAAATATACATTTACCGTTTTTGGAAGCAACAGCGACGGTATTTGGAATAATTTGGGAGCTTCTGTAACAATAGAAATTTTACCTCCTTGGTGGAAATCCAAAGTTGCTTACGGTATTTATTTTCTGATAATTATATTTTCTATAATAAGTTTTGTGAGATTAAGGGTAAAAAGTTTAAAACTTTCTAAAAGACTTTTGGAACAAAAAGTTGAAGAACGAACAGAAATGCTTAAAGCAAGTAACGAAGAAGTTCTTCAACAAAGAAATACTTTACAAGAACATCACGATTTGATTTTGGCTCAGAACGATGAAATAAATGACAGTTTAAGATATGCTCAACGTATTCAAAATGCTGTTTTGCCAACAGATGAAATTTTTGCAAATTCATTTGCAAATTCATTTGTATTTTATAAACCAAAAGAAATTGTTGGCGGTGATTTTTATTGGGCAAAAACTTTTGATAACAAAATTGTTGTGTCTGTAGCCGACTGTACCGGACACGGAGTTCCCGGCGGATTTGTGAGTATGCTTTGCATTTCGTTATTGAATGAAGTTGTTGGTTCGGGAAAAAAATTAGACGCAGGAACAATTCTAAATAAAACTCGCGATAAACTTAAAGATGCACTTAAACAACAAGGAAAATCCAACGAGAGTAAAGACGGAATGGATATTTCATTGTGTATTATCGACAAAAATAAAATGCAAATAGAATTTGCCGGAGCGAACAACGACGGTTTTTTGTGCAGAAATAATGAAATTACCGAAATGAAATCCGACAGAATGCCGATAGGAATTTATAACAGAGAAAGTCCTTTTCAAACAAGAATTTACGATATAAAACAAAATGATAAAATATATTTGTTTTCCGACGGTTTTTATGACCAATTTGGCGGAAAACAAGGAAGAAAATATATGAAAGGAAATTTCAAAAATCTTATTTTGAAAATTTCAGAGCTGTCTTTTGAAACACAAAATATTGAACTGCAAAAAGAACTTGAAAATTGGAAAGACGGTTATGCGCAAATAGATGATATTACAGTTCTTTCATTTCAAGTTTAAGAAATGTTGAGGCCGGAAAAGATTTTTATCAATCTAAAAAAATAATTCTATTTTTTCTTTTGTAATATTCATCTAAAAATATGTATTTACTGCAAATTCAAATTGATTTATGAAAATTTCTTTAAATGCTGAAATATTATTTTGCTCGTAGAAAATCAATATTGCTTTTTTATAATAAACTGAGTCTACGGTTCTGAAAGAAATAGGGCAAAAATTGTTTTTCATTAAAACAGCATTACTCACAATTCTTGCAGTTCGCTTATTTCCGTCCATAAATGGCTGTATATAAGAGATAAGCAATATGGCAAGAAATGCTTTTTCAAAAATATTATTTTTTTTATTAATCAATTCGCAAGTAGAATTTAGCGCTTCTAAAATCTGAAATTCATTGTCTAAAGGTTTGTAATTTGTTCCGGTTATACTCACTCTTCTTCTTCGTAAGTTTCTGTCAACTTCCAAATCTTTTACTAAAATACTGTGAATATCTTCAATTTTTGAAACAGAAAGCGGATGTAAATAATCTGGATTTTCAATAATAAAATCAAGAGCATCTTTGTGATTTAAAAGCATAATTGCTTCTTCCTTTGTTTTTCCGGAGGCAGTTTTTCGCTCTTTTAGTAATCTTTCTGTTTCCAACAGTGAATATGTGTTTCCTTCAATTTGTGACGATTTCCAACTTAAATCAATTGCTAATTTTTCCAATTCATTTTTATATTCTATTTCTGTTAGTTGTGAAATGTTTTTTGTGTATTTATCCTGAAATTCATTTAATTTATCCAATTCATCATCTGAAAACACCGAATATTTATTTAATAAATCTTTAATAACATTTAAATTGAAGTTTTCTTTAATTTTTCTGTTGTCAATTTCTTTTTCGAAATATTTTTCAATATCAATCGAAATTTTTAATTCAAAAGCAGGTGAGATAAAATATTTTGTTGCTTTGCCTTTTCCTTTAAATTCAATTAAATTGTCTTCAATCAGTTTTGTCAAAGTTCTTTTGATTGTCGCATAACTTATATTTATTGAAATTCCTTCAAAAATGTCTTTAGATGAACATTCTCCGGACATTTTTATAAATTCAATTATTTCGGTATCTTTTTTTTCGAGCATAATTATTTATTAAGCTCACAAATATATAAAATACGGCTCAAAATATATTATAAATGAGCTGATTTTATTTTACGGTTGAGCTTCAAATTTTAATTTTAGGTTATAATAAATTCTTCGGTACGGATTTAATTTTTATTTTTAACAAGAATATATGTGAAATATTGGATTGCAGTTCCAATAATTAATAATATTTGTAAAGAGTTTTATGTATCATTATTTATTAAGCTAAATCGAAAAACCAACAGATAGAAGATAAATAAGAATTATTTCTTAAATTTGCATTATCAAAAAATTTAATTGTTTAAGAAATGGAACATTTAAACCATACTTCAACTTTGCTTAATAACCAAGATATAAATGAAACTGATTATCTGATAATTCCAAATCCGATTTACGATGTTGTATTCAGATATTTAATGGAAGACCCTGACAGTGCAATGATTGTAATTTCGACACTAATTAACGAAAAAATTAAAAAGTTACACCTTGAACCGTCAACTCATTCAGAAAAAAATGAAAATCAAACAAAAATAGAGATACAGAACCCTAAAACTAAGGACGACGTTTATTTATTTCATCTTGATTTTACAGCCGTTATTGAATTACCTGACGGTTCGGAAGAATTGATAATGATTGAATTACAAAAGGCAAGTGAACCTGACGATATTTTTAGATTTAAAAGATATATCAGCAAAAATTTTCAAAAAAAACAAGAAAAGGAAATTACCGATCCAAAAACTCAAGCAATAGAAACCGTAAATAAACCAATCAGATTAATACCAATTTTTATACTCAATTTTAGAATTGAAAACGAAATAAATGATTTATTAATAAAAACTAACAGGTTAAAAACAGGAGTTTTTAAAAACAAAAATTTAAAAAAACATAACGAATTTATTGATAATTTGAGCTATGACATTTGGGTTGTTCAATTACCGAATTTACACAATATTGTCGAAGAAGACTACAAAGACGATGAATATAAACAAAAACTATTTTCTCTTCTAAAATTGTTCGACCAAAAATCCAAAGTAAAAGATAACGAACACAGATTAAGAATAATCAGAAAGTTATTTCCCGGATTTTTAGACAGAGTAATAAAAAGAATACAAGCGGCTTCTATAAACAATCCAACATTAGAAGAACAAATGTTTGCCGAAGATGAAATTTTAAGAACGCTGATAAAACGAGATAACAAAATAACGCTTTTGGAAGAAATGTTGGAGAAAAAAGACAAAGTAATAATAGAATTTGCAAAAACATTGAAAGAAAATGGTGTTTCGATTGACATAATTCATAAAAAAACCGGATTGCCAATTGACGAAATCGAAAAATTGTAAATAGAAGATAACGAGTTGCTTAACATGCAATGTGGAAAGTGAAAACAGAAATTGATTGCTTGTAGTTTTTTTTATTTAATCATATTATTTTTCTATCGGAATAAATGTTTTTTCTAAAATTTCATTTTTGATAATATACATTTCTTGCGAAACTGATTCCGGAAAAATTGATATATATTCTGTTTCGATTCCTGTTTCTTTTATAAGGAATAAAGAATATTTCTCGGTTTGATAATCGGGTAATTGGAGCAGTTGACTTTCTAATTTGATTTTTTCTTGTTCAAATTTATTTATTCTCTCTCTGTCTTTGTCGTTTTTAGGAAGAAAACTTCCGTCTTTTCTCGAAACGGGAATATCTTTTAGCGATGAATATTGTTCCGATATTGATTTTTTAATTTTTTGATTTTTCAATTTGATTTTTGCTAAATCGGTTTCATTTAATTTTTCTTTTAAAACAAATACAAATTCAGGATTTATCTGTTTTCCGTATTTTTTAAATCGAATTTCTTTTTCTTGAATTGTTTCATTATTTATTGGTGCATTTATTTTATTTTCAAAAATCAAATATGCAGTTATTTTATTCGAGATTATTAAATTGTTATTTTGAATTTCAACAAACCAATTTTCGGGTAATTTTGATTTTAGTTTGATTAAAATGCTGTCGTTTTCTGCTGTTTTAATTATAAAATTCCATTTCGGATTTAAAATTGTTTTTATTTCGCCGGAATTTCCCTGTGAATATTCACCTTTTGAATTTTGTAAATCTTCTTGGTTTATATTGCTGATTTTCAGTTCTCCTTCAACAATAATTTCTTTATCTAAATCTTCATTATTCCACGAATTTATTCCTTCTAAATAATAAACTTCATTATTTTTTGTAATAACAATTGCACCTGATTTTGAGTTTTGAGCCGTTCCGGATATTGAAATTTTTTCCATATTTTGCGAATTTGATTGTTTGCAATTTAATATCAAAATTAAAAGAAAGAATATTGGTATTGATATTTTTTTTGTCATAACTCTCAAAAATTAGTTTATCAAAAAATATTAATTTGTTTTATAAATTTTTATTAATCAAAACTTAATGGAATTGTAAATTTAAAATCGCTTCCTTTTCCAAGCTCACTTTCAACCCAAATTTTACCGCCGTGAGTTTCCACAAAATCTTTGCAAAGTAATAATCCTAAGCCTGTTCCGTTTTCGCCGTTTGTTCCGGGAGATGAATATTTTTTTGTGATATCGAATAATCCGTTAATTATTTCGGGTGAAATTCCCGTTCCTGTATCAGAAACACTAATAATTCCAAAGTCTTTTTCTTTTTCAATATAAATATTTATTTCACCTTCTTCTTTTGTGAATTTTATTGAGTTTGAAATTAAATTTCTCAAAATCGTTTTCAGCATATTTACATCGGCTCTTAAAATAGTATTGTCTGATTTAGAATAATTTATAGAAATATTTTTTGAGTTTGCATTTTCTTGAATGTCTTCAATTATTTCGTTGCAAATTTGGCTAAAAACTACTTTTTTGGGAGTAAATTCTATGTTTCCGGATTGTGATTGCGACCATAAAAGCAAATCTTCCAACAAGTTATAGGTTCTGATATTTGTAATATTTATTTTATCAATTATATTTTCGGTTTTTTCGGGTTCGTATTTCTTAAAATTTCTTTTTAAAAGTCCGGAAAGACCTAATAATGTGTTAAAAGGATTTTTTAAATCGTGTGCAATTATTGAAAAGAATTTATCTTTTGTTGCATTGGCAATTATTAATTTTTGTTCAGTTTCTTTTAATTTTGTAATGTCTGTTACTGCAAATATAACTCTTTTAAAATTATCTATTTGTCTTAATTCAACAAGTGCTTGAATTGTTTCGCCTGTTTTGCTAATGTATTCTGTTTCCGATGAAAACTTATTTTCACCCTTAATTATTCCTATTAAATTGTTTTTAAATGTTTCAAACGATTTTTCATTAAATGGAGTATAAATATTATCAATTAACTCTTTTTTGGAATCGAATTTGAGCATGTCAACCGAAGCTTGGTTTACATTAATAATTTTTATAGAATTGGCACATTTTATTACAAAATCGGGGTTTTTGTCAAAATAATCTTTAAAATCAGCAATCTCATTCTTTTTCAAGCTTTCTAATAATTTAATTACTTCGGACAAATCTTCTTCCCAAAGCGAAAGCGGGTTATTTTCAAATAAGTTCCTATAATTTTTTTCGCTTTCGAGTATCAGACTTTCTGCTTCTAATTGAATTGAGATATCGTATAAATTGACTAAAATATAATCAAATTCATCGTTACTTTTAAAATTTGTGTTTCCGTTTATTTGAACCCAAATTATGTTTCCTCTTTTATTAATTATTCTGATTTGGTCTGAATAACTTGTAATTTTTTGAGTAAGCAAATCCGATAATGCTGTTTTTGTTTTTTGGAAATCATCTTTATGTGCCAGAATTTCTATCGGTTTATCTATTATTTCATCTCGAGAAAATCCTGTTAATAATGTATATGCAGGATTAACATCCATATATTCTCCTTTTTTGTTTATGAGCAATGCTCCCGAAAATGAATTTAAAAATATCGAGCGATGTTTTTCTTCACTTTCTGATAATTCAATAATAAGTTTTTGGTTGTGAATTAAAAAAAACATTGCTCCCCAAGTAATATCAATTATCATGCACGAAACAAACTGAAGAACATTGAAAAAATTTTCGGAAAACATATCTCTATTTTGAGGAAATAATAGCCAACCTATAATTCTAAAAGTAAAAATTGCCCCAAATATGAAAAATACAATTGATGTGAAAATGTATGAATAATTGCCTTTTGGCGGTTTGTTTTTTATAACTTGAATTCCTAAAACGATTGAAATTACCGAGAAATAAATTCCGTCGATAATTGTTCTGAAAAACATATTGTCTGAGGAAAAAGTGAAATATAGAATTAATGAAATAAATGAAAAATATGTTAAAACTATTACGACATTATATTTTTCGGGTAATTTGTTTTGAAAAAATGCTTCAAAACCTTTGATTCTTGTTATTCCGGCAAGTATAAATAAATTTTGTGATAAAATAATAGAAAAAATTACGTTTTCAGAATTTCTGACGGCAATCAACAAATATCCCACGGCAATAAACATTGTTGAAAGTATCCAATGGTTTACACCTTGGAATGAGTGTTGCGATTTTTTTATTGCAAAAAGGAATAAACTAAGAAATAAGTTTATTATAAATAATGAAAATATTAGTGTTCTAATATCCATATAAGACTATATAAATTGATTTTAATTATAAAAACAAAAGTTTAATATAGTTTACACACAAAAATCTTGCAAATTATTTATATTTATCAAATTTATCATTTTTTTCTGAAATATTGCTTGTATATGAGATATTATTTACTTCGGAAGATATTTTATTCGTTGAATTTTTAATATCTAAATTTTGCTCATTTTTTATTTGAGAAAATCTGAATTCTGAATATGCAATTAATTGATATATAACAGAACCGGGATTTTTTATTATTGTTTTAAAATCCGGAATGTTTGAAATTACAAAAGGCAATGTTTCTGCCGAAAGTTCAAGAGCCAAAGGCAATTGTTTAAAACGTGTTTTATTAAAAAATTGTCTGATTTTTGGATTATATAATTCTGTTCCCAAAACCGAAAATCCTAATATTAAAACTGTTGCTCTAAAATTCATTTCAATTCCTATCAAAACTGCATCTAATATTGATTTTGATTGAAGTTTAGTGAAAACTATTGCGGTTAGCATTGTTATTACAACAAAAAATATCCAAAACTTTGGTCTTGATAATTGGCGTAAAGCTCTTTTGTATTTTAATATCCAAATTACAACAATTATTATTATCGCAATTCCCCAAATTTTCCAATTTGTGAGGCTTATTAAAAGCAAAGATGATATTATTAAAATGATATTTGAGATTAGCCAAGTTATTGAATAATTGAAATCGTTTTTTGAATTTGTTTGGTTTATAAAACTCTGATTGTTATATGATTGATTTTTATATTCAATTGGTTGAGAAACAAGTTTTTTCCCGGTTTTTATTCCAATAATTGCCGAAATTATTCCGATTATTACATATCCGGAAAGTAAAATTAATATCGGTATCCAAAGTGTATCAAAATGCAAGTTTAGTTGCTTTTCGGTAAATTTCATTATGCTTTTGTAAATTTCCACAATGTTAAAACCGTAGAAAATTAAAAAGTTTACAATTTTTTGAGCAAAATTCCACGAAACGGCTAAAATTGAACCTATTAAAAACCCAAAATATGTTTTTCCGAAAATTCTTACCGATATTTCTAAAAGAACAGCTTCAGAAAAAATTGCTATCATTGGTCCAAAAATAACGGCACTTGGCGACATGGTTTTCATTAAGGCACAAATTAATCCGGCTCGCCAAAATATTCCTTTATCTTTCCAATGGTAACTTGCCGAAATTAAAATAATTACACCAATTGATGTTAGAATATTTCCCGAAAAAGGTATTTTTAAATTATGCAAAAAACTTCCTAAAACAATTTCCGACGATGCCCAAACTGTTCCTATTATTGCCGATTTTAGCCAAGTTTCGTTTAATTGTGTTTTTTTATTCATTGATAATACAAATTTTTTCGGCACAATATTTAAATGTGTGATAACCTGCACCGCCTTCGCTCACAAGCTTTAACATTAATTCGGGATTTGTTGTTTTCACGGCTCCGATAATATTTACTTTGTTTGCAAATAAAACATCGGGAACAAAACTGCTCGACGGACCGGTAATAATTACTTGAGTTTCGGGTTTTATAGCTTTCAATAATTCGTCCAATGTTTCGTTCACAATTGTTAAACCTGTGATTATCACAATGTCTGAAATCGGTAAAACTTTTGCAAAATCTTTTGCGGGAACAAAAAATCTTTTATCGTTTCCTATCAAAGCATTTTCGTCAAATTCTAAAACAAAAAGCTTATTTTCGGTGATTTTTATTTTGTCGATATAGGATTGAAAAGCACCAACAATTGTTATTGTTTTTTTTGAATTCAAATCTACAAGGTCAATAGGGTCTGTGTTTTGTAAAACTTTATATTTTCCCGATTCCAATAATTTTGATGAAATTGCATTTATAACCGCAACTTTAAGTGTTTGAACAATACCGTTTTTATTAGGAAATTCAATTATTTCCATAACTTTTTTTCCGGTAATATTTAGCGGACTAAAATCGCCAAAATCTCTGTTTGATTTTTTGCAATGTATTTCTGAATCTTGCGGAATTGATGTGCTTGAAATTCCTACTGTTCCGTCGGAAAGCTTCACGGCTGTCATAAAAACGCCCACTCTAACTTCCGAAATATATAAATCTTCTATTGTGTCTTTATATTTGGTTGTCAGTAAATTAATTGTTTCTTGTAAAATCATGTCTCTTTATTTATTCAAATTAAAAATAAAAGTAAAATAATAATTTCGTCCTTCTTCCGGATATCCTTCAGAAATAGTGTAATTTTTGTCAAAAATATTATTTATTCCGGTTTCTGCCTTAAAATATTTTGAGAATGAGTAAGAAATTTGTGTGTTATAAACCATAAATTCCGAAGAAACATTTCCGTAACTTGTGCTAAATCTTTGCGAATTGTATTCGGTTGAAAATACAAATTCAAGATTTTTTACAGGAAAATAATCTAAATAAGCAAATATTTTATGATTGGGAACATCGGTAAATTTTATTTCCGGATTTGAAATGTTATTTCGTTGAATATAAGTGTAGTTAGCATTAAAATTTAGATTTTTCAAAATAATATATTTCACTGAAATATCGGCTCCCAAAAACTCGGAATTTCCGGTATTTTGTTGTTGTGAAAGATTTGGTAAAACGTTGTTAACCAATTGTATTGTATTGTTTAAATTTGAATAAAATATTGCTGTTTCTAAATATAATTTATTTTTTATATTGATATTTGTTGCAAGTTCATAATTCATTGCTGTTTCAGCTTCTAAATCAGGATTTGGAATTGCAGTTCCCATTTTGTATGAATATCTGTCTTTCATTGTTGCAAACCTTGTTTTCCGAGCTGTTGTGAAACTAAAATTTATGGTTTCCGAGAATTTAAAATATGCTGCAATTTGTGCGTTTAAGGCTGAGTTTTTATTTTCGGAAAACTCCGAAATTATTTCGGTTTGAGAATCATAATTTTCTGCCAATAAACTGTTTCTCATGTTATAACTAATTCCCGGAATAAATTTTAATTTATTGTTTGGCGAAAATTCGTTTTCTATATCGAAAGAAAAAGTGTTATCAGAAAAATGTATAACAGGTTCACCGTCATTGTTTTCTCTGTGTGTGTCGTTTTTTAAATGTAAAGCAATTTTCAAAATATTTTTATTAATAATTTGTGTTCCGGCTTCAATATTTCCTCCAAAAGAAAAATCGTTGTAATTGCTTGTAAATGTGTATGATCTTGTCTGTTCGGAATATAAATTATTGTCGTAACTTTTTAATTGATTTATAAATTTGTCGTAAAACAAACGAGTTTTCACGTAATTTTTTTCGGCAATTATTGTTTTTGAAATAAAATATAAACTTTGTTTGTCCCAAAGCGGCCATTGCCAATATCTGATTTTTATTGTCGGGTCATCACCCAAATAAATCGGATTTCCTTTTTCGCCGTGTTGATAAATATAGTTTACAGAATATTCGTCTGTTTTATTTGGCGTGAAACCGATTTTTATGCTTGCTTTGTTATCGTTTCTGTATGAATTGTCTCTATTCCAATCGGTTTCATTAATTGTTGTATCAAAATTTTTTGAAAGAGGATAATATTGTCTTTCAAACTTTGAGAAATTTCCTTGAAAATATATTTTTCCTAAATT
>DZBS01000012.1 GCA_022729995.1 Draconibacterium orientale
AAATCCAAATCATTTTTCGTTAATAAATCCGGATATTATTTCAGAAATTGGAGATATTCGAGATAAAAATTCTGTAAATCAAATTATAAAAAAATATCAACCCGAAATTGTCTTTCATCTTGCAGCTCAAGCTTTGGTTCGAAAGTCATATTTTAATCCGATTGAAACTCTGGAAACCAATATTATTGGCACTGCAAATATTTTTGAAGCTTGCAAAAATCAAAAATCGGTGAAAGCAATTATAAACGTTACAAGCGACAAATGTTACGAAAACCGCGAAACTGAAAAGCCTTATATTGAAACAGATATTCTTGGCGGATTTGATATTTACAGTGCATCAAAAGCATGTTCCGAAATAATTACAAATTCATACAGAAATTCTTTTTTCAATATAGAAAAATATAAAACCGAGCATAATATTTTAATTGCAACAATGCGAGCCGGAAATGTAATTGGCGGCGGAGATTGGGCCGACGACAGAATTATTCCGGATATTATGAGAAGTATCGAAAAAGGCGAGGAGTTAATTATAAGAAACCCGATGTCAACACGTCCGTGGCAACATGTTTTGGAGCCGCTGGCTGCATATTTATTGATTGGCCAAAAACTGCTCGAGGAAAAAAAAGAATTCGCCAAAGCGTGGAATGTTGCAGATATTAACAACGAAGTTCATTCTGTGAAAGAACTTGTAGATATTATAAAGTTTAAGTGGAATAAATTCAATTTTTCAGAAAGTAAAACCGAAAATTTGCACGAAGCAAAAATGCTTTTATTAGATTCTTCTGCATTAAATAAGCAAACCGGTTGGGAAAATATTTGGAATTTTAATGAAACAGTTCAAAATACAATTGATTGGTATAAAGAATTTTATGATAACAAAACATTGTTAACCAAATTTCAATTAAATAAATATATAGACGACGCCAAAAAGCAAAATGCTGTTTGGATAAATTAATTTCTATGAAATTTACAGAAAGCAAAATACACGGTGTTCTCATTTTGGAGAATGAAGTTTTTGAAGATAACAGAGGTGCATTTGGACGATTATTTAACGCTGATATTTTTGGCGTAAACGAAACTAAGAATATTAAACAAGTAAATCATTCTTTTACGTTGAAAAAGGAAACGTTTAGAGGATTTCATTATCAAAAACCTCCATTTGCCGAAACAAAAATTATTAAGTGTATAAAAGGTTCTGTTTATGATATTTATATTGATGTAAGAGAAAATTCTCCTACATTTTTGAAATATGAAATCATCGAATTAAACGAAACCGATAAAAAAACCTTGTTACTTCCTGAGGGCGTTGCACATGGTTTTCAATCAATTACCGATAATGTTGAGATGCTTTATTTGCATACACAATTTTACAATCCGGAATACGAAGGAGCAATAAATTTTGCCGAACCTTTAATCAATCTAAATTTACCTTTAGATATAAAAGTAATTTCGGAAAAAGACAAAAACATTAAATTTCTGCCTGAAAATTTTAAAGGAATATTAATATGAACTGTCGATTTTGTAATTCCGATAAATTACATGTTTTCATTGATTTAGGAATGTCGCCTCCTTCAAATTCTTTTGTCGATTTTGAAAATTTGCAAAATTCGGAGTTGCTTTTTCCTTTAAAAATTAATATTTGCGAAGATTGCTTGCTTGTTCAGGCCGAAGAATACAAAAAAAACAATGAAATTTTTGATGATAATTATTTGTATTTTTCTTCATATTCAGAAAGTTGGCTAAAACATTCCGAGAATTATGTTGAAATGATTACCCAAAAATTATCGCTTTCAAAAGATTCGTTTGTAATAGAAATTGCTTCAAACGACGGATATTTACTTCAATATTTCAAACAAAAAAACATTCCGTGTTTGGGAGTTGAACCAACAAAAAATACGGCTAAAATTGCTCAAGACAAAGGAATTGAAACAATTACCGATTTTTTTGGAGTTGAAATTGCTAAAAAATTATCAACCGAAAACCGAAAAGCCGATTTGATTTTGGGAAACAATGTTTTGGCACATACTCCGTACATCAACGATTTTGTTGAAGGAATTAAAATTGCCTTAAAACCCGAAGGAATTTGTACTTTTGAATTTCCGCACATTTTAAATCTTATAAATAAAAACCAGTTCGATACCATTTATCACGAACATTTTTCGTATTTTTCGCTTTACACGGTAACAGAAATTTTTAAAGATCATGGTTTAGAAATTTTTGATGTAGAAGAATTAAATACTCACGGCGGCTCTTTGCGAGTTTTCGGAAAACATTCTTCAAATGAAACTAATAAAACCGAAACATTTCAAAAAGTTTGGAATGATGAAAAGAATATGAATTTGCATAAATTATCGGGCTATTTGAATTTTGAAGAAAAAGCTTTGAAAGTAAAAAAAGATTTTATAGAATTTTTGGAAGAAAAATCAAAACAAGGAAGAAAAATTGCTGCTTATGGAGCTGCTGCAAAGGGAAATACACTTTTGAATTTTTCAGAAGTAAATAATGAAATTATAAAATTTGTTGTAGATAAATCGCCTTATAAACAAGGAAAATATTTGCCTGGAAGTAAAATTCCTGTTGTTGATGAAAAAATGTTGGAAATTGAAAAGCCGGATTATATAATTATTTTTCCTTGGAATTTGGAAGAAGAAATTACAAAACAATTAAGTTACGTGAGAACTTGGAATGCAAAATTTGTAGTTGCAATTCCAAAATTAAAAATTATTTAGACATGCCAAATACAATTCAAACAAATGTAAAAATTGGAAAGTTCGCGTCAATTGAAGAATCATCAAGAGGCAGTATTCTTTCAATAGGAAGTTTTTCTGAAATAGACGATTTTGTAAAAATAAAATTCACCGGCGGAACTGGCCATATTTTTATTGGCGAAAGAGTTTACATAAATTCAGGAACCGTATTGTATTCGGGCAACGGAATAAAAATCGGCGATTATGTTTTGATTGGTCCAAATTGTTCAATAGTACCTGTTAATCATGCTTTTGAAGACAGGAATGTGAAAATTATTAATCAAAGATTTGCTGAGTCTAAAGGCGGAATTGTTATTGAAGACGATGTTTGGATTGGCGCAAATGTTACAATTTTAGATGGCGCATACATAAGAAACGGTGCTGTAATTGGAGCCAATTCCTTAGTTTCCGGCGAAGTAGAAGAGTTTTCTATAAACGTTGGAACTCCCTTAAAATGTATCGGATACAGAAAATAATGAACACTGAAATATTTAAAAATAAAACAATCGGAATAATCGGATTAGGCTATATCGGAAAAAATCTTTATGAATATTTGCAAAAAAACACTTTCGAATTAAACACAAAAATAGTCACTTTTGATAAAAAAAATTTTAGGTCGGTTATTGATTTTGAGTTTGATTATTTCTTTAATACCGCAGGAAACAGCGGCGATTTTCGCGAAAATATTTTTGAAACCGTTGAATCAAATATTGACCTTACGGTTTTTCTTCTTAAAAATATCAAATTAAAAAATAAATATATTGCATTGAGTTCCACTCGTTTGTATGGTTTTTCGGAATCGGAAAATGTTTTTTTTGAAGAAGATTTTTATTCAACAAATCAACATTTAAATATTGATTTTATATACGACGGAACTAAAAAATTAGCAGAAAGTATTCTTTTAAATTCAGCCGAAAAATTAAATTATGAAATTGTAATCGTAAGATTATCTAATGTTTACGGAATGTTTGACGAATTGAACGATTCAACGTTAATAAAAAAAATTATAAGATTAAAATCTGAAAATTCCGAACTTAAAATAAGAAAAAGTGTTGCCGACTCAAAAAAAGATTACATTTATATTGATGATGCAATTGAAGGAATAATTCAATGCGCAATGTTTGGCGAAAACAAAGAAATATTCAATATTGCTTACGGAAAAAGCTTTTCGATAAAAGAAATTTCAGATATTTTAAAACTAAAATTAGCATTTGAAAACGATAATTCAAAACCTGTTTTCAGCAATATATCAATAAAAAAATCTATTTCTAAAATTCAATTTAAACCAAAAATCGATTTAAAAACAGGACTTTTAAAAACATTAAATATTGAAACTAAATGAATGAAATTGAGCAATTTAACAAAGAAAAAGAAGAAAGAATAAATTCATATTCCAACGATAAAAACTTCAAAGAAATATCGCAAAAATGGCTTTTGGAAAGTTTTCAAAAAAAATATGAATATAATTTTAATTGGCTCGGACGACCAATAATTCAGTTTCCGTTTGATATTATTGCAATGCAGGAAATTATTTGGGAAGTGAAACCCGATTTGATAATTGAAACCGGAATTGCTCACGGCGGTTCAATTATTTTTTCGGCTTCAATGCTCGAAATTATCGGAAAAGGAGAGGTTTTGGGAATTGATATTGATATTAGAAAACACAACCGAACAGAAATTGAAAATCATACTATGTCAAAAAGAATTAGTATGATTGAAAGTTCTTCCGTATCGCCCGAAATTATTGAGAAAGTTGAAGAATTTGTTTCAGGAAAAGAAAAAATTTTAGTTTTTCTCGATTCAAATCATACTCATGAACACGTTTTGCAGGAATTGAAATTATATTCAAAATTTGTTTCAAAAGGCAGCTATATTGTTGTTTTTGATACTTTTGTTGAAGATTTACCCGACGAATTTTCAAAAGACCGGCCTTGGGGAAAAGGAAATAATCCTAAAACCGCAGTTTGGGAATTTTTGAGTGAAAACAAAAACTTTGAAATTGACAAATTCATTGAAAATAAATTGATTATAACATCTGTACCCGACGGATTTCTTAAAAGAATTAAATAAATATGACTTTCAATGATAAAATTGTAACAGTTGGAATTCCTGTTTACAACGAGGAAAATTTTTTAAAAGAAACACTTTTATCGGTTATTGGGCAAACTTATAAAAATTTATTAATTGTAGTTTCCGATAATTTCTCGAGCGATAATTCGGCAAAAATTATTGAAGAATTGCAAGTTACCGAAAATAGAATTAAACTTATAAAACAATCGGAAAATATCGGTGCAACCGAAAATTTTAAATTTATTGTAGATATATGTGAAACACAGTATTTTATGTGGCTTGGTGCTCACGATATTATTTCTGAAACATATATTGAAGATTCAGTAAAACTTCTTGAAGAAAAAAAAGATGCTGTTTTGGTTTATCATAAAGCCATTTTTTTTACCGATAATATTGAAAATCCGGGAAGTTATAGTTATAGCGAAATTGATACTTCGGGTTTGGGAAAAATTGGCAGATTAAATAAAATTTTCAATAAAACCGGTTCGTGCACAGCAATTCACGGTGTTTTTAGAACAAAATTCGCAAAACAAATTCCTTTTGTTAAAATGATTGGTCCTGATGCGTTAATGCTTTTTGCAACTGCAAGTTACGGTAATATTTTGCAAATAGATAAAGTCGGTTTTTTCAGAAGAGAAACTTATCCGGGCGAAACTGTTAAGCAACGCAGATTAAGATACGAGAAATTTAAAATGTTTAATCCCGGAAAATTTTCACCGGCAATAAATTTTGCTTTTGAGCATATTAAATTCACTTCAAAAATTCCAAATTTTAATCTTTTTGCAAAGTTTGTTGTTATTTTAAATATAGTTTTCAGATTTTCTGTTAATTACATTATTTTTGAAATCTTTAAAAGAAAAAAGAAACAGCAAATTTGAAAGCCGGAAATTTCATAACAGGATTGTTGAAAAAAACAGAATTAGGTTTTTATAAAGAACTTAAACACTATTTATCTGCCGAAATAATAATAAAATCGGTCGGTTTATTAACATTGCCGATTCTTACAAAACTACTTTCTCCCGACGAATTTGGAGTGTTAAAAATTTATGAATCTTTAGTTCTAATATTTATAATAATTGCAAGTCTCGGGCTACCTTCAGCAATAAAACGCAAATATTACGACTATTCTCCCGATTTTAATTCGTATTCAGGGTCTTCGATAAACCTAATAATTGCTTTTAATTTTTTCCTTTTCCCGATAATATTTCTCTTCAAAAAACCGGTTTCGGAATATTTAAATTTTGACGAAAAAATTATTATAATTGCTTGGATTTCATCATTTCTAATGATTTTTTATAGAATTTACACCGATTATCTTCAAGCTGCAAAAAGGAGTAAAGAATTTACCGTTTTAAAGGTTTCTCAAGGACTTTCATTAGTTTTCATTTCTCTTCTTTGGATTTATTTACTTACCGATAATCGTTTTTACGGAAAAATTTATGCAGAACTTCTTATAAATGCAATTTTCTTGCTGATATTAATCCCCAAAATCAGAAGTATTTATTCTTTTTCTTTCGATTTAAAAAAACTTGCCGATGCGTTAAAATTTTCGCTTCCAATGATTCCCGCTTTGTTGTCGGCATTGGTTCTCAGCTATTTCGACCAAATAATTATTAACGATTTAAAAGGAAGTTACCAAACCGGATTGTATTCTGTTGCTTATCAAATAGGAATGATTGTTTATATGATTCAGCTTAGTTCGGCTGCGGCTTATCAGCCTTATTTTTTCGAAGCTGTTTCCAAAAATAATATTTACGAATTTCAAAATCTCATAAAAAAATATACGAAATTCATTGTTTTTATTTCAATTTCATTAGTGGTTTTTTCGCAAGAAATAGGCAAATTATTTACCGATTCAAAATACTACGAAGGACTTGTTTTAATTCCGGTAATTGTGTTTTCATACATTTTATATTATTTCTACACACTTTATGCAAACTATTATGTTTATTATAAAAAAACAGGAATTGCTTCTTTGATAATTATTTTTTTAGCAATTTTAAATATTGTTTTAAACTATATTTTTATTCCAAAATTTGGCTATTTTGCTGCCGCATATACAACGCTTTTTGCATATTTTTTGCAGTTTTTGTTATTGTGGATTTTGGTTTATAAGTTCGTTAAAAACAAAGATTTAATATTAAAAATTGGAATATTTTATACTGATATTTTTTTATTCGTGATTTCACTTATATTGTTTTTTGTATTGTATTTTACCGATTTTAATATTGTTATTGAATTGATTTTGAAATTAAGTTTTGTAATTTTATCAGCCTATATTTTGTTTAAAAACATTCTTTTTACAAATAAAAACATTTGAATTAATGAAGAGGACTAAAGAACCCGTAAAATCTATTCCTAAAGCAAAGGAAAGTAAAAAACCCGTTATCGAAAAGCAACAAAATAATATTGGTTTTTTGGAAAAATTTATGTCAAAATATTCTTTGTTATTTTTGATTTCAGCAATATTTATTGTCGGTTTTTTCGCATTTTACAATTATTTTTTATTAAATAATTTATTCTTCTTCAAAGGAATTGGCAGCGATTCAATAAATCAAGATCTTCCTGCAATAATACATGATTACGAATATTTAGGAAATAATATTTTTGAGAAATGGTCCTTTTTTCAAGGAATGGGAAATGTTTATTACAAATCTATTCCTGTTGAACCGCTAGGTTTTATTTCATATTTATACAATTTGGCCGGAAATTCACTTTTTGGCGATGAATTTGGCATTTATTCACGCTTTATCGGATTATTTATTTTCAATTTCTTGCTTAGCGGTATTATATTTTTTTATTATCTGCGAACAATATCCGTAAATAAATATTTTTCTGTTGCAGGTGCTTTGATTCTTGCATTTTCGGGCTATATGGTTGTTGGTAGCAGTTGGGGTTTTTCGGGTCATATTTTCCGTGCCGTTTTTCTTCTTTTCGCATTCGAGCAATTGTTTGTAAAAAATCGTTGGTATTTTTTCCCGATTGCTATTATTTATGCTTCAGGAAATATTTTTATTTTATACATATATTCCTTATTTCTATTAACATACAGTTTGTTCAGATATTTTAGTAACCCCGAAAATAAGATTAAAGGATATATAATTTTAGCGTCAAAAATGATTTTGTTTGGTGCAATAGGTTTGGTGCTGAATATTGTAAATATTTGGCGAAATTTTGAATTAATGTTTTTCAGTCCGCGAGTTGTAGGTAATTCTTCTTTTTCCGACGAACTCACTTCGGGAAATATCGGTGTTGATTACACTTCACATAATGCAACTGCAATTTTAAGATTTTTTTCGAGCGATATTTTAGGAACAGGAACACATTTTAAAGGTTGGTATAATTATTTTGAAGCACCTGCTTTTTATATCGGATTATTTGCGATTCTTGTATTTTCGCAAATTTTTGTGCTTGCAAAAAGGCGAGAAGCAATTCTTTTCGGAATTTTTGCGGCTTTTTGGTTTTTACCAATATTTTTTCCTCAAATGCGATATGCAATTTTATTGTATACCGGTGATTATTATCGTTTTGGATTCGATTTTTTTATTCCTTTCATAATATTATTTGCTGCAATTTTTTCAGTTAATAAAATTGCACAAGGCGCTAAACCAAATTTATTTGTTTTGGGAGGAACATTTGTTTTTTTAATGGTTCTTGTTTATTATCCGTATAATTCTATTCCTAAGGATATTATTGACTCAAGTATTAGAAAATTTATAACATTATTTTTAATAATTTATACCGGAATAATATTTCTTTTTTCACGAAAAGAATATGCAAATACTGCCAAAATTCTTTTTATTTTGCTAATAATATTTGAGTTATCATTTTTATCTTATAAATCCTACGACAACAGATTGCCGCTCACAAAAAATGAGTTCGATAAAAATATGGCAGGATACAATGACGGAACGATAAAAGCTGTTGAGTATATTAAACAAAACGATAGAAGTGAATTTTTCAGAACAACAAAAGACTACCAATCCGGGGTTGCAATGCACGGAAGCCTTAATGATGCAATGGCTCAAGGATATTACGGAACTGCACAATATTCTTCTTTCACGCAAATTAATTATGTTAGGTTTTTGGAAGAAACAGGAATTATTCCCAAAGGCGATGAAGCTTCAACTCGCTGGATTACAGGACTTAGAAATTATCCGTTGCTGCTTTCTTTTGCAAACGTAAAATATCAACTCAGCAAAAGTGAAAACCCCGAATTTACTCGGTTTGGGTTTAATCTCGTAAATAAAACAGGCGATATTTCAATACTTAAAAATAACTACTATTTGCCTTTTGGATATACATACAATAAATATATAAATTTTGATGACTTTGAGCATTTAAAGAAATATAAAATAACACAATTTTCTATTCAAAATATTACTTTGGAATTACAAAGATTGGTTCCTCAAAACAAAGTTAACGAGTTAATTCAATCAGTTCAACCAATCGTAAACAAAGAATTTGATTCAGATTCGAGTTTTTATGCGGCTTTAAAAAATGTTTTATTGCCCGAAGATTTTCAAGAACGAAAATTTACTTTTATCAGACATTCAACTCAAAATTTCAGAAATCAAGTAGCACTATTAACGTGTTTTGTGAACGAAGAAGGCGAAAATTTTATCGACACTTCGGATTTAATGAAATTGAATATTAAAGACACATCTGTTTTTGTTGATGCTCAGTATTTTAACTTTGATATTTATCAAAAATTAATTAATGAATTAAAGACCGATACTTTTGTTTTTGAAACTTTTAGTCAAAGCAGAATTACCGGAAATATTAAAATATCAAAACCCGAAATGGTGTTTTTTACAATTCCTTATGACAAATCATGGAAAATTAAAGTTAACGGAAAAGAAGAAGATTTAAAGCGTGTAAACATCGGTTTTTCGGGCATTAAATTAAATAAAGGAAATTATAAAATTGAACTTTATTACGAACCCGATTTTTTAAAACCTTCCATAATAATAACAATTATTTCTAATCTTATTTTTTGGGGATTTTTGGTTTTTTATTTGATCAGGAAAAGAAGAAAAATTAAATCATAAGCAATAAAAACATGACAGAACTTTTGAATAATGCTTATAATACCGAATCATTTCGTGAGAGCGGTCATAAATTGGTAAACCTTTTAGCCGACTATTTAGATGAAGCATTAACTTCGCCCGAAAATCAAAAAGTATTACCTTGGCTTATTCCTGAAAAACAATTGGATAAATGGCGAAAACATTTAAAATCGGAAATCTCGATTGAAGATACTTTTAAAGAAATAATTGAAAATTCCATTCATATTCATAATCCAAAATATATCGGACATCAGGTTTCTGCTCCTTTACCTTTATCCGCTTTGGCCGATTTACTGGGAAATTTTCTTAATAACGGTCAGGCAATATACGAAATGGGACCTGTTTCTCAAGCGATGGAACGTATTGTTATTGAATGGATTTCAGCAAAATTAAATTTATCAGAAAAAGCTGAAGGAATTTTAACGTCGGGCGGAACAATCGGGAATTTAACTGCTTTATTAGCTGCACGACAAGCAAAATCGGATTTTGATATATGGAACAGCGGTGTTTTAAATCACAAACTTGCTTTTATGGTTTCGGAACATTCTCATTATTCGGTAGAAAGAGCCGTAAAAATAATGGGTTTGGGTGAAATTGGACTTATAAAAGTTAAAGTTGACGAAAAATTCAGAATTGATGTTTCAAATCTTGAAAATTCATTTAATGAAGCAAACGAAAACGGAACAAAAATAATCGGTTTAATTGCAAATGCATGCACAACAGCTGCCGGAACTTACGATTTTTTAGATGAAATAGGCGATTTTTGCAACAGTCATAAAATTTGGTTTCATGTCGATGCTGCTCACGGCGCGGCAGCTTCTTTAAGCGAAAAATATAAATATTTACTAAAAGGAATAGAAAAAGCCGATTCTGTTGTGCTCGATTTTCATAAAATGTTTATGGTTCCTGCTCTTACAACAGCCGTAATCTTTAAAAATCCCGAGCATTCTTATCAAACATTTGCCCAAAAAGCCGAATATCTTTTAAATAAAGAACACAGCTGGTTTAACGGAGCAAACCGAACAATGGAGTGCACTAAAATTATGCTAAGCCTTAGAGTTTATATGGCTTTGCATGCTTATGGCGATAAACTTTTTACTGATTTTGTGGAAACAACATACAAAAGAGCAGAAGAATTTGCAGAATTAATCAAAGAAACAAAAAACTTTGAACTTCTATTTGAACCACAAAGTAATATTGTTTGTTTCAGATATATTCCTGAAGGAATAAATTCAGAAGAAAAATTAAACGCTATAAATGCCGAAATAAGAAAGAAACTTACAGAAGACGGAACTTTCTATATCGTTCAAACTAAGCTTAATAATAAAATTTATTTACGAACAACAATCATGAATCCTTTTACAAAAATTTCTGATTTAAAAAAGCTTTTGGGGTTAATCACAATTATGTCATAATTATTATTCTTGGCTGATTTTAAGATTTCGAGTAAGAATAAAAATAAAAATAAAAATGACATTAAGTGGATTAGGTTATGCTTATTTTTTCTATATTTGTAAAAACAGATGATTTTATGAATAGCTTTAGTCTTATTCCTACAGAAAAAATAAAAGAGCGTTTACGCTATGAAAATCCATGGTGGATTACCGGGCAAATACCGGATATATATAGTTCTATGGAAAGGCGATTGTATTTTGATTTATTTTTTCCCTATATAAAAGAAAATAATATACGCAGGGCTGTAGTATTAATGGGACCAAGACGTGTAGGAAAAACTGTCATGTTGTTTCACAGCATTCATCAACTGATAAATGAAAATATCAATCCACAACGAATTTTTTTTGTAGGTATTGACAATCCTATTTATGTTCATTTGAGTTTAGAAGACATTTTAGATTTATGTAAAAACTCGCTGAACTTGACTCATTTAAAAGACTGCTATTTTTTTTTTGACGAAATCCAATACTTAAAAGACTGGGAACGGCACTTAAAAATTTTGGTAGATTATTATCCAAACACAAAATTTATAGTATCGGGTTCGGCAGCTGCCGCTTTAAAATTGAGCAGTACCGAGAGCGGTGCAGGAAGATTTACTGATTTTATGCTACCGCCTCTAACTTTTCAGGAGTATATTCATTTAAAGAAAATGAACCATATAATTTATAATGGAAGCATTGAATATAGTGAAAAATCAATTCCCTATTGTCTTACGCATGATATAAAAATTTTAAATAAAGAGTTTGTTAATTACTTAAATTTTGGCGGGTATCCGGAAGTTGTTTTATCAGATAAAATACAAAGCGATATGGGCAGATATGTGAAAAATGACATTGTAGATAAAGTGTTGTTAAGAGATTTACCGAGTCTGTATGGCATTAAAGATGTTCAAGAATTAAATCGTTTTTTTACTTATTTAGCCTATAATACCGGAAATGAATTTTCTTATGAAACCATGTCGAAAGAAAGCGGCATACAAAAAGATACTTTAAAAAAGTATTTAGAATATCTTGAGGCTGCTTTTCTCATTAAAGTGCTGAACAAAGTTGATGTAAATGCTAAACGCTTAAAAAGAGTAACAAGTTTTAAAGTGTATTTGACAAATCCTTCTTTACGAACAGCATTATTTTCGCCTATTTTGGAGACAGACAATGAAATGGGTAATATAGTAGAAACAGCAGTAATTTCTCAATGGATGCACAGAGAAAAATTAGATTTAACTTATGCTCGTTGGAAAGAAGGGAGAAATGAAGGTGAGGTTGATTTAGTTTTAGTAGATGATAAAAAGTTTAAACCTGTTTGGGGAGTAGAGGTAAAATGGACCAACAGGTATTTTGAAAAACCACATGAATTAAAAAGCTTAATTCAATTTTGCAAAGCTAATGAATTCAAATCTGCTTTGGTTACCTCAATTGACAAAATGGGTAATAAAAAGGTTTCAGACATAGTTTTCTCATTTTTGCCTGCTTCAGTATATACATACAATATCGGAGATATAACTTTGAAAATGAAAAATTCAATTTAAAAACAGAAATATTCAAAACTTATTTATGAATATAAATAAGCTACAATTATGAATCCTTTTACAAAGATTTCACATTTAAAAGAATTGTTATTATTTATTTCTAAAATATAAATATTAATACCTTTTGTTATAAAATATTTTATAATTTTGATTGAAAAAATATTATGAGCGATAATTCAAAAATTTATGATACAGTTCCTGAAGTAGAATTAACCAGAGAATTTGTAAAAAGCCTTCCAAAAGCCGAACTTCATTGCCATTTAGACGGTTCAATGCGTGTTGAAACAATAATTGATATTGCCAAAAAAGAGAAAATTAAACTTCCTTCACACGACTTAAAAGAGCTAAAGAAAATATTGGAAGTAGGAATGGAATGCAAAAGTTTGGAAGAATATTTAAGACCTTTTGACATTACGGCAGAAGTATTGCAATCCGCAGAAGCGCTCACTCGTGCAACTTATGAGTTGGCAGAAGATGCAGCCGAAGAAAATGTAAGATATTTAGAAATAAGATTTGCGCCGCTTTGGCATATAAAAAGAGGATTGTCTTTAATTCAAGTTGTTGATGCAGTTATACTTGGTGCAAGAAAAGCAGAAAATGATTTCAATATTTTAATAGGAATAATTATTTGCGGTATTCGTCATACTTCGCCCGAAGATACTATGAAAGTTGCAGAAGTAGCAGTTGCATATAAAAACAGAGGAGTTGTAGGTTTCGATTTGGCCGGAGCTGAAAAAGATTTTCCGGCAAAAAAGCACAAAGAGGCATTTTATCTTATTATTAATAATAATATTAACACAACCGTTCATGCAGGCGAAGCTTACGGAACGGAATCTATAGAACAAGCTCTTCATCATATAAGCGCTAACAGAATTGGGCACGGAACACGACTTAGAGAAGACGGTGATTTACTCAATTATGTAAACGATCACAGAATTCCTTTGGAAATGTGTATAACTTCAAATGTTCAAACAAAAGCTGTTCTTTCGTTGGAAGATCATCCAATTAAATTTTATTTTGATTTAGGAATAAGGGTTACACTTAATACAGATAATCGTTTAATTTCAAATGCAAATTTGACCGACGAATATATGCTTGCCATAGATAAATTAGGATTTACTGCAAATGATATAAAGTATTTAATATTAAACGGCTTCAAATCGGCATTTTTACCGTTTCAGAAAAAAATACAATTAATAAAAAAAATCACAGAAGAAATGGAGGCTAAAGGAATGATTTTTAAGAAAAATTATATTTAGAAAATTTAATTATGAGGATGTATAAAAAGTAATGAGTAAAATAATAAATTGAGTAATTATCTTTTTTTGATTTAAGTTCTCAGTAAGCAGTCTTCAGTCCTCAGGAATTGACAATTAATTGACAAAATACTGCTTACCGGAGACTGCCTACTGCCAACTGTTTTACTTATTTTGTTTTGTCCAAGAGTCTTTTAAACCAACGGTTCTGTTAAAAATTAGATTTTCCGAAGTAGAATCTGTATCAACACAAAAATATCCTTTTCTTTCAAATTGAAATTTATCCAAGGGTTTTGCAGATTTTGCAAAAGGTTCAATTTTACAGCCTTTTAAAACCTGCAACGAGTCAGGATTTAAAAATTCTTTAAAATCTGTTTCTTTGTGTCCGTCTGGAGCTTCGTCAATAAAAAGTCTGTCATAAAGTTCAACTTCGGCATCAATAGCATGATTTGCCGAAACCCAATGAATTGTTCCCATAACTTTTCGTCCGTCGGGCGATTTTCCTCCTTTTGAAAGCGGGTCGTAAGTGCAATTTAATTGTATTACTTCGCCGTTTTCGTCTTTAATTACTTCGTTACAAGTTATAAAATATGCGTATCTCAATCTAACTTCTGCACCTTGTGTTAGTCTGAAGAATTTTTTCGGAGCATTTTCCATAAAATCTTCTTTCTCAATAAATAATTCTCTTGAAAAAGGAACATTTCTTGTTCCCATATTTTCGTCTTCCGGATTGTTAATTGCTTCAAGTTCTTCGCTTTGTCCTTCCGGATAATTTGTAATAACAACTTTCAACGGTTCAAGAACAGCCATAATTCTTTGTGCTTTTTTGTTCAAATCTTCGCGAATGCTGTATTCTAAAAGAGCAACATCAATAACATTATCGCGTTTTGCAATACCAACTTTTTCGGCAAAATTTCTTATAGATTCCGGAGTATAACCTCTTCTTCTTAAACCTGAAATTGTTGGCATTCTTGGGTCGTCCCAAGATTTTACGAAACCTTTTTCAACAAGTTCGAGCAATTTTCTTTTGCTCATTACGGTATAATTCAAATTCAGACGAGCAAACTCAATTTGTCGAGGTCGTGTTTTTGAACTGTCATAAATTTGGTCTAAAAACCAATCGTAAAGCGGTCGGTGATTTTCAAATTCAAGAGTGCAAACCGAATGCGTAATTCCTTCTAAATAATCCGATTGTCCGTGTGTATAATCATACATCGGATAAATACACCATTTATCTCCCGTTCGGTGATGATTTGCATGTTTTATTCTGTACATAACTGCATCTCTCAAGTGCATATTTGGCGAATCCATTCCGGTTTTTGCCCTAAGAACTTTTTGTCCGTCGGCAAATTCGCCGTTTTTCATTCTCATAAAAAGGTCGAGATTTTCTTCAACCGAACGATTTCTGTAAGGACTTTCAATTCCGGGTCGGGTAGGAGTTCCTCTTGTAGCAGAAATTTCTTCGGCAGTTTGGTCGTCGATATATGCTTTTCCTTGTTTAATAAATTCAACAGCCCATTCAAAAAGTTGGTCGAAATAATCCGATGCGTATTTTGCTTCATTTTCCCAATTAAAACCAAGCCATTTTATGTCTTCCATAATAGAATCAACATATTCAACATCTTCTTTTACAGGATTTGTATCGTCGAATCTCAAATTTGTTTTTCCGTTATATTTTTCTCCCAAACCAAAATTCAGGCAAATAGATTTTGCGTGTCCTATGTGTAAATATCCGTTTGGTTCGGGCGGGAAACGTGTATATATTTGTTTGTGTTTTCCGTTTTTTAAATCTTCTTCAATAATTTGCTCAATAAAATTAAGCGATTTTTTTTCGTCTTCCATCTTTTCTTTTAATATATTTTTTGAAAACCATAATCTGCGAAATTATCAATATTTTTATTTTTTATATTAGATTTTTCAATGTTTATTTTTTAATATTATTTTTCTGTGGTTTGTTTTGATGTTTTTGATGCTTTGGTTTCTTTTGATGCTGAGGATACTGTTGTTGCTGTTGATGCTGTTTTTGTTGTTTCTGTTATTTCTTTTTATAATCTAAAGTATCCATAGCATCAATAGAATCAAAAGTATCCTCAGTAACAAAATTATCCACATAATTCAAAGCATCCATAGAATCAACAGCATCTTCAGAAATCAAAGTAACAATAGCATCTACAGCATCTAAAGTATCTAAAGTATCATTTTTTTTTAATAATATATTTGGGTTTAAGTAATTTTGATACTTTTGTTAATTATTCAAAAAAAATTAAAAATGGGTTTAATTGAAATTGAAGGAATGGAGTTTTACGCTTATCACGGGCATTACGAAGAAGAGCAAATTGTCGGCAACAAATTTTTAGTTGATATAAAAATTGAAGCTGATTGCGATGTTCCGGCTCATTCCGATAACATTAATGACGCAATAAACTATCAAACTGTTTACAAAATTATTAAAAAGCAAATGAAAATTAAATCTCGTTTGCTCGAAAATATTGTCAAAAGAATAATTGATGCTATTTTTGATGAACTTCCCGGAATAGAAAAAGTTGAAGTTAAACTTTCAAAAATGAATCCTCCTATGGGCGGTAAAATAAAGAAAGTTAGTGTAACAATGTCAAGATAAAAAAATAATATAAAGATTAAACATAATGGAATCAAAATTAGTAATTTACAACACATTAAGCAGGAAAAAAGAAAAATTTGAACCAATAAATCCTCCGTTTGTAGGAATGTATGTTTGCGGACCTACAGTTTACGGCGATGCTCATCTTGGTCATGCACGACCTGCAATTACCTTTGATGTTGTATTCAGATATCTTCAATATTTGGGCTTTAAAGTAAGATATGTTAGAAATATAACCGATGTTGGTCATTTGGAAAATGATGCCGATGAAGGTGAAGACAAAATTGCCAAAAAAGCCAGATTAGATAAACTTGAACCAATGGAAATTGCTCAATTATATACCAACAGCTACCACAGAAATATGGAGCAACTTAATACTTTAAAACCAAGTATTGAGCCGCACGCTTCGGGTCATATTCTTGAACAAATTGAAATGGCTGAAACAATTTTGAAAAACGGTTTTGCCTACGAATCAAACGGCTCCATTTATTTTGATGTTGAGGCTTATTCCAAGAAAAATCATTACGGAAAACTTTCGGGCAGAGTTCTCGATGATTTAATGTCGAATACTCGCGAACTTGACGGACAATCGGAAAAAAAGAATAATGCCGATTTTGCATTGTGGAAAAAAGCTTCGCCTGAACATATTATGCGTTGGAAATCGGCATGGAGCACAGGTTTTCCGGGTTGGCACTTAGAATGTTCTGTTATGAGCACAAAATATTTGGGAGAAGAATTTGATATTCATGGCGGCGGATTGGATTTACTTTTTCCGCATCACGAATGCGAAATAGCTCAATCAAAAGTTGCAACCGGCAAAGATTCCGTTAAATATTGGATGCATAATAACATGATTACAATTAACGGGCAAAAAATGGGCAAATCGCTCGGGAATTTTATCAAATTAGACGAGCTTTTCAGCGGTAAACATGAATTATTGGAACAAGCATATTCACCTCAAACTGTTCGATTTTTCATGCTTCAAGCCCACTACAGAAATCCCTTAGACTTTTCTAATTCTGCATTGAAAGCCGCAGAAAAGGGAATGTTAAGACTTTTTGTCGCAATGGAGACTCTTAAAAAAATTAAATCTTCCGAAGACTCAACAGTTTTTGTTAAAGATTTGATTAATAAAATGTATGATGCTTTAGATGATGATTTTAATACACCGATATTAATTTCACATTTGTTTGATGCCGTTAAAATGATTAATTCTATTGCAACGGGAAACGATACAATTGAAGCAAACGATTTGTTTTATCTTCAATCTGTTATGAATGATATTGTTTATGTGATTTTAGGACTTAAAGGAATTGAAAAATCCGACGACAGCAATGAAAAACTCTCAGAAGTTGTAAATTTATTACTCAATTTAAGAATGGAAGCAAAATCGAATAAAGATTTTGCAACTTCCGATAAAATTAGAAATGAACTCACAAAAATGGGAATTGTTGTGAAAGATACAAAAGACGGTTTTGAATGGTCGATAGAATAAAAATATCAAACTAAAAACAAAACAAAAATATGAGTTTTACAAAAACAGTTTTAATAACCGGAGCTTCGTCCGGAATAGGAAAAGAAACCGCATATATTTTTGCCGAAAATAAATATAATCTTATTCTTGTTGCAAGACGAAAAGATGCTCTTGAACAAATAAAATCAGATATTCAAAACAAGTTTTTAGTTAATGTTGAAGTAATAGATATTGATTTAGCTCGGCAAAACAGTGCAGTTGAGTTATATGATAAAGTTAAAGAAAAAAAACTTAAAGTTGATGTTTTGATAAATAATGCAGGATTTGGCACAAAAGGAAATTTTTCTACAATTGAACCTGAAAAGTCGGAGTCTATGCTTTTGTTAAATGTTGTAACACTAACAAACCTAACAAAGTTGTTCTTAACGGATATGCTAAAATCAAATTCCGGACACATTATAAATATTGCGTCAACTGCGGCATATCAACCAATAAAAACTATGGCTGTTTATGCCGCAACAAAAGCGTATATTTTATCATTTAGCGAAGCAGTTGCTGTTGAATTGAAAGGAAGCAATGTTTATATGACAGCAATAAATCCCGGTCCGATAACAACCGAATTTGCTTTAGCAGCAGGATTTCCTGAGTCTAAAGCATTTGTAAATGTTCCTTCATCAAAAGATTTGGCAAAGTTTATTTATAAATCGATGTTAAAAAAGAAAGTTTCGGCAATTCATACATTTAAAAACCAATTTTTAATGATTGCTTCAAAATTTATGACAAGAACATTTGCCGCAAAACTTGCCGGGAAAATGATGGATTAATAATATTTCAAAAAGATGAAGCTGTCCTGAAAGATTTTAAAATCAACAAAAAGGACAGCTTTTTTATTTTTTACTGAACAATTTGGTATTAAACTCCGGTGTGACCAAAACCTCCTGCACCTCTGTCGGTTTCGGTTAAAAAATCTACTTCTTCCAAAATAGCTTTTTCGTGTTTTGCAATAATCATTTGGCAAATTCGTTCTCCGTCGTTCACAATAAATTCTTCGTTGGAAATATTTACTAAAATAATTCCGATTTCGCCTCTGTAATCTGCATCAATAGTTCCGGGAGTATTTAAAACCGAAATACCTTTTTTAAATGCAAGTCCGCTTCTTGGTCTTATTTGAGCTTCGTAACCTTCGGGCAATTCAATAAAAAGGCCTGTTTTAATTAAAGCTCTTTCTAAAGGTTTTAGAGTTACTGGATTGTCGATGTTTGCTCTTAAATCCATTCCTGCCGATAAATTAGTTTCATATTTTGGCAGTTCGTGTTTCGATTTGTTTACAATTTTAATTGTCATTTTTAAGAGGTATTTTTATATTTTAGTTTATTAAAACAGTAATTAAACTGAATAATGTGTTTCTATTTTGTATTTTTCAAATATATAAAAAGTAAATAATTAATAAAAATCTTAAAAAACATTAAAATATATTTCTAAAATTCGTTTGAAATTACTTAATTTGATGCACTTTAAAAAAAACCAAAAATATAAAACCATCACATGACTGAAAGAATACAACAATCATTAAGAGATTCAAAAGTTGCCCGCTGGACGGCTTTGGGAATAGTAGCATTCACAATGCTTACCGGTTATTTTATGGCCGACGCTATGGCTCCTTTAAAACCATTATTGGAAACAGAACTCGGTTGGACAAGTACAGAGTATGGATTTTTTACAAGCGCATACGGCTGGTTTAACGTTTTCTTGTTTATGCTAATCATTGGAGGTATTATCCTTGATAAATTAGGAGTTCGTTTTACAGGTTTAATGGCCGGAACCATAATGGTTATCGGAGCAGGTATAAAATATTGGGCAGTAAGCACTCATACTTTAGATACAGGAACATTATTTGGAATGCGAACACAAGTTACTGTTGCAGCATTAGGATTTGCAATTTTTGGTGTTGGTATTGAAATAGCCGGAATTACTGTTTCAAAAGTTATTGTAAAGTGGTTTAAAGGAAAAGAAATGGCTTTAGCCATGGGCTTAGAAATGGCAACTGCACGTATCGGAACCGGAATGGCTCTTATGGCTTCGGCTCCTATTGCAGAAGCATTTGGAGGAGTTTCTAAACCTATTTTATTTGGAACTTTATTGTTAGTTATTGGTTTATTATCTTATGTAGTTTATACATTCCAAGATAAGAAATTAGATGCTTCATTGGCTGTTAACCCTTCAGAGAACAATGACGAAGAAGCATTTAAAATACGCGATATTTTTAACATTATTGGAAACAGAGGTTGGTGGTATATTGCACTTCTTTGTGTTCTTTTCTATTCAGCAGTTTTCCCGTTCTTAAAATATGCTTCGGATTTAATGGTTAATAAATTTTCTGTTGACCCGAAATTAGCAGGTCTTATTCCCGGTATTTTACCTTTCGGAACAATTATTTTAACTCCTTTCTTCGGAAATTTGTATGACAGAAAAGGTAAAGGTGCATCAATTATGATATTTGGTTCAATTCTTATTATTCTTGTTCATGCGTTATTCAGCGTTCCATTCTTAAGTCATTGGACAGTTGCAATTGCTTTAACAATAATTTTAGGTATTGGTTTCTCTTTGGTTCCTTCGGCATTATGGCCTTCAGTTCCAAAAATTATTCCCGAAAATCAGTTAGGAACAGCTTACGCATTAATATTCTGGGTTCAAAATTGGGGTTTAATGGGAGTTCCCGCTTTAATTGGTTGGGTTCTTGATAAATATTGTATTATTGAGCCAAGTAAATTGGTTGACGGTATTAAAATTCCGCCAACTTATGATTATACTTTACCTATGATGATATTTACCGGTTTTGGGGTGTTAGCATTAGGGCTGGCTTTCTTGCTTAAAGCTGAAGATAAGAAAAAAGCTTACGGCTTAGAATTACCAAACATTAAAAGTTAATTAGCTTTAAAATATTTTCAAAAACCGCTTGTGTTATTTCAAGCGGTTTTTTATTTTTGTGAAAATTTTATCAGAGTCTTTAGCTCAGTTGGTTTAGAGCATTTGCTTGACAGGCAAAGGGTCGGCGGTTCAAATCCGCCAAGACTCACATAAAAATCAAAGACTTACGGCTTTCGAGCTGTAAGTCTTTTTTGTTGGTTTTAACTTTGTATGTTATTAGAATTTATAGACAAAATCAATATACGGAATTCCTATCGGAAGAATTTCAAAAGTTTCTTTTGTGTTTACCAATGAAATATCAAAAGAGAATTTTTCATTCATAATTCTTACACCATAGCTAATTGCCCAAAAATAATAAGGAACCATTGTATAATCATTGTAATTGTCATTCCAAACTTCTTCCATAAATGGAAGAAACCAGTTTTCGGTTACTAATGATATTTTTCTGGAAACTCTTGTCATTCCGTTAAATGTTAAAATAGGTCTTTGCGTCATTTGGTCTTCGTAAAAGCCGTAACCCGGACCAAAAGTGATATTGTTATTCTTTGAACCAAAAGTTGCAACACCGTATACAATTCCGGCAAAAGAAGGTCCCGGAAGAATTCCCATTATTACTCCTGCACCTAAATGGAATTTTTTTGCTATTTGAAAACCTATTTTTGGAGTTATAAGTGCTGCAACAGGTAAAATTACTATTCCGCCAATGCTTATATTATCCGTTAATCCGTAATTTACCGAATTTCCTAAAAAATATGCACATTGATAATATCCTTCGCCTTTTTCAAGATTCATTGCCGAAGGTGCAAATAAATATCTGGTATTGTTAGGATTGTCGAACCAATATTCGCCGTCGATTACTTTGCTTGAGTCAATTACTTGTTTAGATTTTATATCTTCATAAGAAATTGTAACAGTTCCCAAATTATCTGTTTTTACATCTATTTCATTTTTTCGACGTTCAACTATAATTCCTTTAATCTCAGACCCGTTTTTAAGTTTTATCAGATAAAGTGCATCTTCGGATTCTTTTTCAAACGATTGAATTATAAATGCATTGATTGTTAGTTTTTTTAGCATCACATCGTTTATTGTTATTTTGGCTTTTTCAACCGAAACAATTTGCCCGTAGAGTTTTGTTTTATCGTTTAAAATTACCGTGTAGAAAGATGCGGTATCAAAATTTTGCTTCAAATTTTCAATAATACCAAAACCAAAATCTTTAACTTGTGATACAGGTCCTGAGGATTCAACGCTTGAGCCGTTTACTTTCATCGTAAAAAATATACTGTCCTCGGTTAGTTTATGTATTTTACATTCTATTTTTTTATCGGAAGTTGAAATCATATAATCCTGAGAATGAGCATAATTTGTAATAATTACAAGTGAAATAATTGTAAATAATGTAAACTTTTTCATTTTTTTCTTTTTTAGTTTGAGATTACTAATTTACTGAATATTTCAACAGAAAGTATAAAAAATTTGATAAGCAGCTTGATTTAGAAAATATTTTATTGATACCTAAATTCAAGTAATAAATGTAATTTAGGGAAAATAAAAACTGAACAAGGCGAATTTGAAATAAATGTCATGCGAGACATGAATTCGGATTTCCAACCGCAAATAGTTCCCAAATTCAACCGACTTTCGCAAGGAATAGAATCTGTAATTATATAGCTTTATGCCAAAGGAATGAGCAACTACGATATTGGAATTATACGGTTTTAATGTTTCAACATCAACAATTTCTATCGTAACCGACAAAATAACCGGCGACATTCTCGCATGGCAAAATTGCCCGATTGTGTAATGAGGTCGGGAACTTATGTTGAAGATATTGACAAAAAAAACATTAAATTATGTGATGATTGTAGAAAAATTTTGCACAAATATTAAATTATTTATGTGTTAATATTTCTATAATTTGATTGTATTTTTATTGTAATTTTTTAATTTCTTTCAGCAACCAAATATTACAACTTGTGTGTCCGGAGTTTCCCATTGCTTTATCGAGTTTTTTAAATCCTTGTTTTTCATAAATACTCACAGCTTTTGCAAATTGCGGAAGACTTTCTATATAAATTTTTGTATAACCCAATTCTTTGGCTGAAAAAATGCTTTTTTCCATTAATTCTTTTCCTGTTCCTTTTCCTCTTGCATCTTTTGAAAGATAAAATTTTACCAATTCGGCACAGTTTTCGGGCAAACCGGGTGTAGGATAAATTCCGCAACAACCTATTACTTCGTTATTTAATTCTGCAACAAAAAAAATTGATTTAGGTTTTTTAAAGAATCCGAAAAGATTGTCGGTATCAGGGTCTGAATAAACTGTTCCGGCTTTGGGAGCATCGTGTTCTTCAAATACTTTTCTAATCATTTTTGCTAAAGAAAGATTGTCTTTTTCTTCAATTTGTCTATAAATTATTATCATGTTTTTTTAAAATTAATAAATATATTCAAAAGCACTTCTGTAAGCTCCAATTTTTTCAATATATTCAATAAGTTCGGCATAAAAATTATGTCTGGTGATTGTTGAACTATCGCCGAAAATTACAAGTTTTTTTCTTGCACGTGTCATTGCAACATTCATTCTTCTAATATCGTCCAAAAAACCTATTTTCCCGTCATTATTTGAGCGAACTAAACTTATATAAATTATATCTCGTTCTTGTCCCTGAAATGAATCAACTGTATTTATATCTGTTCTTTCCAATATAAATTCCGAAATTTCAGAATGTTTTACTAATTCTTTCAACAAATCTGTTTGTGCTTTATATGGCGAAATTATTGCAATTCTGTCAAATTCTTCAATTTTATTATTGATTGTTATTAAATTGAGATATTGTTCCAAATGTTTCAAAAGTAAATGTGCTTCTTCTTTATTTAAGGTGCTTTTTGTTTCGGGCTCGATATTTTCATTAAAACCGGTTCCGGCAGTATCAATAAATTCAACAGGAAAATCGTCATCAAATATTTTATGATTTTTAACATTTGTATTTGCAATTAATTGATTGTCATAAAAATATTGATTTGAAAAATTCATTATAAGACTGTTCATTCGATATTGTTCTTTCAACATAATATCTGCTTTGTTTCTCATAACTGCTTTTTCAAACAAAGTTTCTCCCAAACCGTTTTTTGCTGCTTCCGCAGATTTTATTGTCGGCGGTAATTGATAATGGTCGCCGGCAAAAATTACTCGTTTGGCTTTTAAAATCGGAATCCAGTTCATCGGTTCAAGTGCTTGAGCTGCTTCATCAATAAAAACTGTATTGAATTTAAATTTATGTAAAGCTTTTTGTGCAGAACCTACAGGAGTTGCAGTAATTACGCGGGATTTTGAAATAATATCGGAAATTATGAAATTCTCCAAATAATTTGTGTCAATTCTTAATTGTTTGAGTTCGTCGTAAAGTGCATTTCGCTCAAGTCGTTCTTCTTTTCCGAAATTTCGTTTGAATTTTTTAGCTGCTTTTAAAGTTACGTCAGCCTTTTTTTTCATTGCTTTTAGTTCGGCATAATTTTGATGTTTTGTAATTTTACTGTCGAGAGTTGCATCTAAATTTGTTTGCGAAACTCTTGCCGGATGTCCAATTCTAAGCGGATTTATTCCGTATAAAGAAAGTTTTTCGGTAAGCAAATCAACGGCAGCATTTCCGGGAGCGCAAACCAAAACTTGATTTTCGGTTTGAAGAGTTTTTATAATTGCTTCAACCAAAGTTGTTGTTTTGCCGGTTCCGGGCGGACCGTGAATTATTGCTACATCTTCGGCTTGCAAAACCATATTTACGGCTTCATTCTGACTTTCATTTAGTTCAGGCAAATTAATTCTTTCTTTATTTGAAAAAAAGGCATTTCTGTTTCCCAATAAAACATCTTTAAGTCGAAGAATGTCTTCGTCTTCCGTTTTAAGTAAAACATTGCAAGCACGCTCCATTTCCAGATATGAATTTTCATCGAAAAGCAACTGAACACCGAGTTTTCCGGTATTTATCCATTCGGGAAATTTGTCGGAATTTATAGTAATGAGCATTTCATTTGAACGCACACGATTTACAATTCCGTTAACAGCTGTTGACGTTTCATCATTTTGTCCGGAATTTGAAAATAAACTTACAGATTTTCCGGATTGAAATAAATGAGAATTCGAATGTTCCGAAGAACGAGATATTTTTACGAGCAAACGTTCGCCGGCATCGTAGCGTGTTTGTTCCAAACTTACAGGATACCAACAAACACCTTCGCGACGTCTTTCAACAAGCGAAGTGTCTGCGGTTTTTTCTTTGTATTGCCTAAAGTCTTCTTCTTTTTCAATTAATAAAAGCTCCAGAACACGACTAATTTCTTGGTCGATAATATTTTGAGCCATTTGATTTTTCTTTTATAGATATAAATATTTCAATTCAAAATTAAAATAAATATTCAAATAAAAACCTTTCCGAGAAATCATGAAAGGTTTTGTCGTTTCTTTCTTTAAATTCAATAAAGCAGACTAACTTTCTCTCCAATTAATTTCGGGTCTTGGTTTGTTCTCTACAGCATTTTCAATTTTTTGCATAATTTCGTTATCCAACTTAGATACAGCATCAAGTGCTTTTAAATTTTCTGTTAATTGATTTACTTTTGAAGCTCCCATAATTACTGTGCTCACATTTTCGTTTTTCAAACACCATGCAATTGCAAGTTGAGGCAAAGTAATATCAATACTTTCGGCAATATCTCTAAGTTTTAGAGCTTTTTCAACTTTAATTTGCATTCCCTGACTTTCGATTCTTTTCTTTAGCCAAGCTAAATCGGGCAAATCCAAACGACTGCCTTTCGGAATTCCGTCGGTATATTTTCCGGTTAAAAGACCGCTTGCCAAAGGGCTCCAAATTGTTGTTCCAAGTCCGAATTCTTTGTATAAATGCGTGTATTCTGATTCAATTTTGTCTCGTTTAAATAAATTATATTCCGGCTGTTCCATAAGTGGCGGAATTAAATGTTCGCGTCGTGCTACTGCGTGAGCTTCAATGATTTGAGATGCACTCCATTCGCTTGTTCCCCAATAAAATGCTTTCCCTTGATTTATAAGAATATTCATTGCTCTCACAACTTCTTCCATCGGCGTATAAACGTCCGGACGATGACAAAAAAGTAAATCTACATATTCCAATTGTAAACGTTTTAAAGCGGCATTGGTTCCTTCTAAAATATGCTTATGCGAAAGTCCTCTGTCGTTTACGCCGGGTCCACCCCAAAAAATCTTTGTGGAAATTACTAAATCGCTTCGTTTCCAAGCTGCACGTTTTAGAACTTTTCCCATTATAATTTCCGAATTTCCGGCTGCATAAGCTTCGGCATTGTCGAAAAAATTTACACCGCTATCATAAGCCGTTTTCATTAATTCGTAAGCTAAATTTTCGTCTGCTTGAGTATGAAAAGTTACCCACGAACCAAACGAAAGCGACGATACTTGCAGTCCTGATTTTCCTAAAAATCTATATTCCATAATTTATATATTTTTTAAAATAGTAATATTAAAATAATTTATAAAAATAACTGCTTTTATATTTATTGCAAATAATATCTTTGTATCCGGATATGAAAAATCAAACATATTTAAAGATTCAACAATAAAAGTAAAAATAATTATGAGTAAAGAAATTAATTTTGAAAATTATAAAAGTGTTGTAAATATAAAAGTTCGTTACGACGATTTGGACACTTTAGGGCATGTTAACAATAAAACGTATTTAAGTTATTTGGAAGAAAGTCGTATAAAATATATGACTGATGTTCTGGGACTTAAAACAGATTTGTTGGATTTCGACGTAGTTGTAGGAAGGGTTGATATAAAATATTTAGCTCCTTTATTTTTGATAGACAATGTATCGGTTTACACTCGAATTGCAAGAATTGGCGAGAAGAGCTACGATTTTGAATGTTGGGTTGTTACTCAAAACGGCAATGAAATTAAGCCTTCTGCTTATGCAATTGTAACTTTGGTATCTGTTGATAAAAAAACAGGAAAGACAAAACCGAATGAAAAATCAATGATAGATTCTGTTTTGGCGTTTGAGAAAATAAAACCCGAGTTTGCTTTTAATAAATCAAATTAAATTCTTTTTTTAAATCGATATAATAAATAAAAAAGCGAGACAAATTTTGCCTCGCTTTTTAATTAATCTAACTACTTAAAACTTATTTTTTGATAAACTTACCTGTAATTACATTGTTTTGTTCAATCATTCTGATATTGTAAATACCTGCAGGTAAATCGGAAACATTAATTGTATTTTCATATTCACTTACCTTAGCTTCTTTTACTAAAGAACCTGTAATTGAATAAATATAAACAGTATTCATATTTTCTACACCTTGAAGATTAATTTTAATCTCATCTCTTGCAGGGTTTGGATAAATGAATAAACTTGTTAAATTCATGTTTTCTGCTCCGGCAACAACTACAAGATTTACTGTATAGTCTTCAACTTCACCGTATGAGAAAGTTTCGCAAGAAGTAGGAATAGCATTGTATTTCATAGATACTCTCATTCTTGTTGTTCCTGTAATTGCAGTTGTTGGAACAGTGAATGTTTTTGAAACAGGAGTTGTTGATGTTGCAGCAACAGAACCAACTAATTCGCCTGCGTCTAAGAAATCGCCGTCTTTGTTATAATCAATCCAAATTGCATAACCTTCTTTGTATACAGTTCCCGACCAAGCAGGAGTTACAGTAATTGTGTAAGTCGAACCTTTTGTCATATTTGTTGACAAAGCTGTAAAATCTGCATAACCTGCGTTAGCACCGGTTGTGTTGCTAATTGTTCCGCAAACAACTTTACCTATCCATTCGTCAGCAACACTTGTTCCTTTTGAAGCACAATAAGTTATTATTGAGGCTGATGTTGTTACGTTAATTGTAGAACTTGCAGCAGAAACATTTCCTGCAGCGTCTTTAGCTTTTACATAAAAACTGTATGTAGTTGAAGCTGTTAAGCCTGTAACTGCATAAGTAGTTCCGGTAACAGTTGTTAATAAAACGCCGTTTTTGTATATGTCATATCCTGTAACACCAACATTGTCTGTAGAAGCTGTCCAAGATAAACTGCAAGATGATGAAGTTATGCTTGAAGAAGCTAAGTTAGTTGGAGCAGTTGGAGCTTGAGTATCAACAACGCCGGCAATCATGTTAACTGTGTAATCTTCAACTTCACCATAAGAAAATGCTTCACAAGAAGTAGGAATTGCATTATATTTCATAGAAACTCTCATTCTTGTAGTTCCTGTTATTGCAGTTGTAGGAATTGTAAATGTTCCGACAGCAGTTGTTGAAGTAGAAGTAGCTTTTGAGAAAACAGCTTCGCCTGCGTCAAGAAAATCACCGTCTTTGTTATAGTCAATCCAAACAGCATATCCTTCAGAATAAACAGTTCCTGACCAAGCCGGAGTAATTGTAATTGTGTATGCAGAACCTTTAGTAACTGTCGTTGATAAAGCTGTAAAATTTGCATAACCTGCGTTTGCACCTGATGTATTGCTTATAGTTCCAAATGCAACTTTATTAATCCATTCGTCAGCAACTGAATTTCCTTTAGAAGCACAATAAGTAATAGTTGTAGCAGAAGTTGTAACATTAATTGTAGAACTTGCAGCAGAAACATTTCCTGCAGCGTCTTTAGCTTTTACGTAAAATGTGTAGGCTGTAGAAGCTGTTAAGCCTGTAACTGCATAAGAAGTAGTTGTAACAGTAGTTAATAAAACACCGTTTTTGTAAACTTCATATCCTGTAACACCAATATTGTCTGTAGAAGCTGTCCAAGACAAACTGCAAGATGTAGAAGTTACGCTTGAAGAAGCTAAGTTAGTTGGAGCAGTCGGAGCTTGTGTATCAACAACAACAGCTAATGTAGTAACATTAACAGTAGAACTTGCAGCAGAAACATTTCCTGCAGCATCTTTAGCTTTTACATAAAAAGTGTAAGCAGTAGATGCAGTTAAACCTGTAACAGCATAAGAAGTAGTTGTAACAGTTGTTAGAAGAACTCCGTTTTTGTAAATTTCATATCCTGTAACACCAACGTTGTCAGTAGAAGCAGTCCAACTTAAAGAACAAGTTGTTTGAGCAATACTTGAAGCGGCTAAATTTGTAGGAGCAGTTGGAGCTTGAGTATCAGTAGAAGTTCCACCCATAAAAGCAAAAGTAATAATTCCTGATGCGTCAACAATACTTGTAATTGGTTTATTTGTATTAACACCAAGCCAGCTTTTTGAATTAGGAGAAGTTAAATCTGTAAAAGAAGTTTCTAATCCTGAACCCGGGAACGGGCAACTTGTTGAATTAATTACTAATCCGGCAGCCTTCGGGTACATTCCTTGATGACTTGCCGCATTTATATTATTTGCAGCATAATGCAAGTCAATATAATTTCTGTCGACATGATAAATAATCATTCCCGAACCCGGAAGATATGCGTCAAAACCAACTTTTTGTCTGTTTTCAACAAGAAAATATTCATTAGTTGTTGCAGTTGTATAATAGTAAGACTCTGCGTATTGAGCAGCATTTTTCAAAGTAACATTTGAAGCAGCCGATAATAATACAGGTGTTGTCCAATGATAATAATAATTTTTGGTAAACATATTATGGTGAGCGGGTTTTGAACCGGAAGGCGAACCGTTATAAGAGCCTGAAGCCATTACGTCCCATTTTCCTGTTCCGTCGTATTGTCCGCCTGTAGCATAATCTGTATCGTAATAATCAGGTGCGCTTAAGTTATGACCAAATTCATGGCACATAACACCAATTGTTCCCATTGCAGTTCCGAGTCTTTCGGGTTGAGCAGTATAAGCATCAGCTAAAACACCGTCAAAAGTTCTTAAAGTTGTGCTGTATCCGGCAGAAGCTAAACTCCAGCTGTGCGACCAAATATCGGTAATATCACCTGTTACTTCTTGTCCTTCACCTTGGTGAATAATTGCAATACCGTCGACAATTCCGTTTCCGTCGTTATCAAATTGAGAAAAATCAATACCGGCTGTGTTTGCGGCTTTAGTTGCTTCGTAAGCAAATTCACCCCATTTTGCATCAGGTCCGTAATAGTCGTGTGTATTAGGAACTGTAACCCATACGGTAACTGTTGTAGTAACAACTAATTGTCCGTAAGAATTTTCAAGATAATAATCTTTAAAACTACCTGTTCCGTTGTAATTAACTTGGTTCATGTAGTTATCAAAATTAGTTTGAGTAAATGTAGTTTGAGTATCAGTAAAGTTTGCTAATATCATTAATAATTTTCTGGCACCTGTTGTTGGGAATCCACCCATTTTTGCACCATTTTTTACATTAAATTTGTCTAACTGAGCATCTATTTGAGCTTGACTGAATCTAATGCTTTTGGGTTGATTTGAAGCAAAATTCATTTCAAGAATGTCTCTGTCGTTAGGATTGTGGGCAATCATTTTGCCGGGAATTAAAAATCCTTTTGTGTCGTACACAGCATACACATAATATCCTTGTTTGTTTTGCAAAACAGTTAGTCCGTCAGATGTTTCCGACCAATGAACAAATTCATCGCCGTGTAGCTTTATGGATAATACATATCCGTTGGGTTGAGTAAAGTTAACTGCACCCGGAAATGCCGGAATTGCATTTGCGATATTCAAACCCATAAACAAAAATAGTATTAAGGTAGATAATGTTCTCTTAATACTTAATCCAAAAGTAAATTTTCTCATAATGTTAATTAATTAATTATTAGTAATTTTTTTTAGTTTGATTTAAATAAATTTTTGTTAAGTTTATTTACCCTAAAATTATTGTTTATAAATAGCATAAAGAAGGGTTTGTCAACAAACTACTCACATTTGTGGACAAATAACCGGTTTTTTGTCACAAATGTATTTGTAAGTATCTGGTCTATATAAATAAAATATTGGATAACTACTTTTTAAGGCTTGTAATTGTCGAAATTTTGTCAAAAAAGTAATAATAATTGACTTTAAGATCAAATTACTAAAGCTTGTTTGTTGACACTTAAAAAAGATATTTTTAAAAAGGAAGATGCTAATCATGAAAGAATTTATACTATATAATTGGATTTATCAATTTTAAAAACAAAAAAAAGACTGCCTGAAAAGACAGTCTTTCAAATTATAAAAAATATTTATATTAAGTATTTAATATGTTTTCAATAGGTTTTTTACTAATTTTATCTTTATATGCAGCAATAGAAATAATTGTAATAATAGACAAAACAAATACCCAACCCCAAAGCGGGAAAACGGTTGTTCCTTCTTGAGCGTAACTGTGCATTCCTTTAGTGAAATAGAAATTTACACCAAAAAATGTCATTACTACGCTTCCAAAAGCCACAACAGAACTTGCATTGAATAAGAAAATTCCTTTTAAGCTTGGCACTAATCTTAGATGTAAAACAATTGCATAAACCATAATAATAATCAAAGCCCATGTTTCTTTTGCATCCCAACCCCAATATCTTCCCCAAGACTCGTTTGCCCATACTGCGCCTAGAAATGTTCCGATTGTTGCAAGAAAAATTCCAATTGTAAGGTTCATTTCGTTTATATATGAAAGTTCTTTGATAGTGCTGTTAAGTCTTTCGGCATTTTTTTGATTTTTGAATATGTAAATAAACATATTTATTAGCCCGAGAACAAATCCAAGACCTAAAAATCCGTAGCTGATAACAATAACTGCAACGTGTATTATTAACCAATATGATTTTAAAACAGGCTGTAAATTAGTAAGTTGCGGGTCGTAACTGCTGAATCCGGCTGTAAGCATAATGAAAAATGCTAAAAGAGAAGTTGCGGCAAGAGTTATTTTAGAATATTTCATAAATACAAAACCTGCAAACAATCCGCCCCATGCAACGAAAACTAATGTTTCGTATCCGTTGCTCCACGGTGCATGACCTGATAAATACCATCTTAAAATAAGTCCGTAGGTGTGATATGTAAATGCCAAAGCTAAAATTCCGATAAGAATATTTAGTGTGTATCTTAAAAATTTTCCGGGATTTTTTGATAAGTGGTTTACAAACGCAAAGAATATCAAAAATACACTTAAAATCATGTAAACAAATTTAAGTGTTGTGAAAATATTAGCTTTGTTGTAGTGAATTTCTGTATTAATTTTTGTTTCAGACGGAAGTAATTCTTCTTTTGTAAGCGAGTGTTGAATATTTGTTATGTGAACCAATATTTGGTCGGCTCTTGAATAATCGTCAGAACTTTTGCCGTTGTTGACAGATTGTAAATAAAGCATAAAAATATTTGCATAATTCAACGATTTAAGATTTAAGTCTTCGTTAAGAATTTTCAAATTGCCTGTAATAGGCATGAATGCTAATGAATCTTCGGCACTTAGCCATTTATGGTTTTCGGATTCTTGCTCCGGAAATATTTTTAGCATTGAACCTTTTGTTGTCATCCAAAAAATGTTTAATCTTTCGTTAACAGCAATAACTTCCTTGTCAAAACCTGTTTTATCACCTTTTTCTTTTCTATTTGCTGTTTCTATGGATGTTGCCAATTTGTATTCACCCTGCGGAGAAAAAAAATCGGTGAATGATGCATATTTTCCGGTAATTCCGATAAAACTTCTAAGTGATTCGTCTTTAACTGAAATTATTTTTTGAGTTTTCCAGAATTCGGGATTTACCATCATATCTGTAAAAACTTGCATTGCGTTGTAGTATCCTTGTCCTTCGATTTCTATTTTATTTTTCTTGGAAATTTTATGAATAACATCTAATGCTAATGTATGAACAGGCTCGAATCTACCGTCGAAAGTTTGAACAACAACATGCCCTAATTTTTCTGCATGTTCCTTGCTTACAGGTTTTTGGAAATCTTGAGCAAAAACCGCATTTCCGGAAATTGAGAATAAGATAAATAAAAACATTAAAGTTTTTTTATTAATACTTATTTGTTTAATTTCTTTTCTTAAAGCTGTAAATCTGGTTTTTTTGCTGAAGAATACCATTATAAACCCAATTATAAGCATAATATATGAAATATAAGTAATCCAAGCTCCAAGTTTGTCATGACTTACAGATAAAACTGTTCCTTTTTCATCAGGGTCATAAGATGATTGGAAAAAACGGTATCCTCTGTAATCTAAAATATTATTCATAAAAATTCTGTGTTTTTCTGAAATATTTTTTTCTTTATCAATCAATGTAACTTGACTTTCAAATGAAGACGGGCTCATTGAACCGGGGTATCTTTCTAAGATAAAATCATTGAGTTGAAGCGAGAAAGGAATATCAATTGTTTTGTTTCCGAAACCGATATTTACTTTTAATCCGTTAACATTAAATTCTTTGCTTTGAGATACAAATCCGTTTCCACCAAATATTTGAATTTCTTTAACTTTATCATTAACTTTAACATCAGCAATAATAGCGTCTGCATTATTTTCTTCGGGGTTGCCTTGAATTAAAACTTTTTTTGCTTTATGATAATTTTGCATTAAAAGAAAATACATATTACCGGATTGGAAAACGGTATTTTCTTTAAATAAAATTTGATTTCCCGATTGTATTGAATCCAATATTTCTCCGTTCAAATTACCGGTAATTAGTATTGAAGGAGAGTTTATAATTAATTCGTTTCCTGAACTTTTAATATTCACGGCTGTTGAATCCGAATTGTTGTTGAAAGAAATCTTTAATCCGTCTAATTCTTTAATTTCGCCGCTATTAATATAAGTCATTAATGCATGATTGTTTGAAGCATATTTTATTAGAATCATATCAACTCCGTCTGATACATTTTCTATAATATCTTCAACAGCATTTGGAATATAATCTTTGAGGGTTACCGAAACATTTCCTTTTGTTTTTGAATTGTAATTTATTTCAAAAGCTTTCTCCGAAAATTTAGTTCCGTCAATTTTAAATTCCAATTTATAATCGCCGTCATCTTCCGGAGAAGAGAGCATAAAATATGGTTCGGAAGTAAAAATACCGGCAGATGTTTCTCCTTCTCTTATGTGCATTGAACCTTCAAAACCTATATATCTTGTAACGGCTGCACCTATAATCATTACAATAAATCCTAAATGGAAAATAAAACCTGCCATTCTTTCTTTTTTGTAAAGTTTAAAAATAACAATACTTCCTATTAAGTTTATAACCACTAAGAAAAGCAAAATTTCAAACCATCGTGCATTATAAACAAGTGCTTTTGCAGTTGATGTGTCATGTGAATTTTCTATAAATGTTGCGACACCGACACCAATTGAAAGAATCAATATCAATATTATTGTAAATTTGGACGAAATAAGTCCTTGAATTATTTCTTTAAGAATTTTTTTCATGAAATGAAATTTTAAAAATTAAAATGAAAAGTGGTTAATTTTGATGTAAAAATATTAAATTATTCTATGTAAAAAAAGGCTTATTTAAACTGTAATTATATTTACATATTTAAATTCAAAAATACAAACGGCTTCTTAAATAATTAATGATAATTATCATGTTGCACCAAATAATTATTTTGAAATTTTTATATATCTTGCACGCAATTCATTAATTGAATTATTCGCATATTTATTTTTTAACAAATAATTTTAATAAAGATGAAACAAATTATTGCAGCTATAGGAATATTTGCAATTTTGGTGTCGTGCCAAAGCAAAGAAACAAAAGAAGATTTAGGTAACAGTCATAAAGTTACAGTTTTAGAGATTATCCAAACAACAAGTTACACTTATCTTTCGGTAAAAGAAGGAGATGTTACTCAATGGGTTGCTGTTCCAAAAATGGAAGCTAAAGTGGGTGATGTATTTTATTACGACAACGGAATGCTAATGACAAATTTTAAAAGTAAAGAGTTGGACAGAACTTTTGAGAAAGTGCTTTTTCTTGAAAGCTTAAGAACAACTTTAAAACCTGGCAATGATGTTTCAATGGATGTTCACGGTGATAAAATGGCTAATGAAGAAGTCCAAAAACCGGGCAAACCTGAACTTGAAAAGAAAGAAATTAAAATTACACATGCTGCAGGCACGGTAAAAATTTCTGAAATTTATCAAAACAAAGCTAATTATTCCGGAAAAGTTATAAAAGTAACCGGAAAAGTTATGAAAGTTAGTCTTGGAATTATGAATAAAAATTGGATTCATATTCAAGACGGAACCGAGTTCGGAGGAGATTTTGATTTAACAATTACCACCCAAGAAGTTGTTAAAGAAGGAGATGAAGTTATATTCGAAGGTAAAATTTATTTAGATAAAGATTTTGGATACGGATATGCTTATAAAATAATTATGGAAGAAGCTGTTTTATCAAAATAAACTTTCAAATTTTAAAAATATTAAAAGGGCTGCCGAATAAATTTCGTGTAGCCCTTTTTAATTTCCTGATTTCCTCTTCTATTCAATATTTATAATTCTTTTTGTGCTTTCATTCTAAATTAAATTTAATTTTTAATAATTCCTGTGATTGGATTATTATCTGATTTATCCTAATTTATTCAGAATAAAAAAATAAAACTTAGTTCAATATTTGAAAATTGATAGTTACAGTTTTTTTTAGTTATGTAATAAATGAATTAAATTTTAGGAAAAGTTTTAATGAAGTTTATAATTTCAATGTGAACTTTTTTTACCAAATAAAAAAGCTGTTTCAATAAAAATAAACAGCTTTTTTTATTGAATTATAATGTAAATTTTATCCTTTTAATAATGAATAAATTATTAGAGCAACTAAAATAACTCCGATTGATAAAAATAGGAATCCAAAAAATTTGAATAATCTCATTCTTGTTTCGGAGAACTCTTGTTCAAAAATTTTAGATTCAATAACTCCGGCTTCTTCCATTTCTTTATATTCTTTAGGTCTGTCTTCTTTATATTCTTCAATAGGAACATGACCGGTAAATATAACAGTATCCATCGGGAATGATTCAGGTCTTAAGTGAGTGTTAAAGAAGTGAATTGTAAATATAAATCCGACAGCCAACAATGCTTCATCGCTATGAATTATTTGTGCTACATTGATGAATTTTCCCGGTAAAATAATAGAGAATGTTTCCGGAATCCAAAGCATAAGACCTGTAAATCCGATAACAGCAACTCCCCAGAAAACTGCTAAATAGTCAAATTTTTCCCAGTAAGTCCATCTTCCGTATTGTGGTCTTGGTCCTTTTCCTACAAACCATTTTACTGTTGCAATAAAGTCTACTAAATCTTGTTTGTTAAACCATAAAGAATCGCTTCCAAAAATTAGTCGCTTTAATGATATTTTTTTGTATTTCATCATTTTAAACAACGAATATATATGGAATCCGAAATATCCGAATGTAATTATTGCTCCAAATCTGTGTAATGTTCCTGCTCCGCTAACTCCTCCAAAGAATTTGGCTAATACTTTTGCCCATTCCATGTGAGAAAATTTTAAAGTCATTCCTGTTGCTGCTAAAAGCAAGAAACTTATAATTACAAATACGTGTGTTATTCTTTGACTTGTTGTAAATCTTCTGTAATATTTTGCTTTACCTTCAATTTTAACATGTATTTTCTTCTTTCTTTCTCTGTATGAGCGTGGTATCCAGAGCAAAGTGTGTATTCCGAAGAAAATAAATACGCTTATTAAAAGAGATGTCATTCCCCAATATGTGTAATATAATAAAGGAAATTTGTTTCTGTTATAATGTGTTGCGTGTGTTAAATATCCTGTGAATTTTTTATTTGCATCTATGTGACATTTTTTGCAAGTGTTCACAATATTATTCGGGCCAACAGAAGATTCCGGATTATTCATATTCAGAATTTTATGAGCACCGTGGCAGTCTGTACATCTCGCCGATTTCTCATATCCAAGTTTATAAGCTTGTCCGTGATATGTGTCTAAATATGTTTCAGCCAGTTCTTTATGACAAGTGCCACATTGGTCGGTAACTTCATACATGAATTTATCTTTATCAACTTCAGTAATTACGTGAGCCGAGTGGCAATCAACACAAGTAGGGTATTTATTTTTTCCTGCATGATTTATCGTATGATCGCTTTGCATATATTCGTCATATATTCCTTTGTGACATGATGCGCATGTTGCAGGAATATTTTTTGGATTTATGCTCGAACGCTCGTCGCTTGCTTTAAGTTCGTTATGACTTGTGTGGCAATCGGTGCATATTGCACTAACCAGTAAACCTTTTTCGGATAATCCTCTTCCGTGAACACTGCTTGAATAATCAGGAAGAGAGTTTTCGCTGTTAAGGTTTGAACCAATATCGGCTTTACCGTTTTTCTTATGACAACTTCCGCAAAGATTTGGTATTTGAGATCTGTAAATTGGAGATTTGTCGTCGGATTTTGATTTAATAATATGTGTTCCGTGGCAATCTGTGCAATATGGTGCATTAGTTCTTTTGTTTGAAAATGCTTTTCCGTGTTCGCTGTCATAATATTGGTTTGCTACTTCGTAATGGCAATTTGAACAATCTACTTTTTTTGCGTCTCTGCATGGTTTTTCTTCGTCGGCGTGCATTTCTGTATGACATTTTACACAATTTATATCTTTGTGTGCATTGTCGTTAATATCATGAATATTAACTTTCATGGATTTTTTCTTGCCGTCGACAATTTTAAATATATCATCTTTTGCATGACATTTTAAACATGATTGATTTGACATTGTTCCGGCTACATCATAAATTTTTGTTATGTGCGGCGGGTGGCAATTTGAGCAAGAAGGAATTACATTTGGATTTTCTCTCCAAAGTTTTTGATTTATAATTTTTTTATGAACGTCTTCAATTCTTGTATGGCATTTCATACATGTTTTTGCAATATTACCGGGAGCAACTGTTGAAAATTGGTTTGTGTGTGGTAATACTTGATGATTTCCGTGGCAATCGTTGCATGTTGCAGTAACTATTAATCCGCTTTTATAAAGTCCTTTTCCGTGAATACCTTCGCTGTAGTTTTCAATGATATTATGCTCGGGAATATTATAAACTCTTGTAACGGGAGAACCTTCTTTGTGGCAACTTCCGCACAAAATCGGAATATTCATTTTATATGTTTTCGATTTTTCGTTACTGCTCGGTAAAATATCGTGCTGTCCGTGACATTCTTTACATGATGGTGCATAAGGTTCATTTCTTCTGAATGCTTGTCCGTGTATACCTGAATAAAAACTCCTGCTTGCAGTGCTATGACATTTTCCGCAATTTACGGGAGCTAAATTTTCTGAATGCGGAAAATCGCTCACTGCTGCTCCTTCATGGCATGAAATACATCTTACTTTCTTATGAACTGATGTGTTTATTGTTTTTAAATTTACAAACAATGAAACATTCTTGCCTTGCCTCATTTCTGACAGACTTTTATCTTCATGGCACATCATACAATCTTCATCAGACTGAGCATTGGACCTTAAACCGATGAAAATCAGCAGTAGAAAAATTAGTAAATGCGTTAATTTAAAATTCTTCATAAGCGTATTCTTTTTTTGGATTTGATACAAAAGTAATCAGGTTTTTGCTCTAAAACTATATTTTAGAACTATGTTTGTAAACATACTCTTTCAAATCTTCATATTTATCTATCTCAGAATTGAAAAATTCTTCAACATTAACATTGTTTTTTTCCAATGCAGAAATAAACAGTTTTGTGAAATGACTTGTTTTGTTTTCAGGTTTTGAACCGTTTTTCACATCAATCCATTCCATAATAACTTTTTTAAATCTTAATTCATGTTCGTGTTTGTAATGTTCAACAGTCATTTGTCCGTCTGCAACTACGAAGTTAACAGGGTATTCTTTTGGTCTGAAAATAACGAAAAACCAGTGCCAAACTACAATAGCTAATGTTGCAAGAATTGCTTCATAATAGTGAATAATTTCGCTAACTTTTATTAACCAAACCGGTGCCCAATTTCCTATATTTGTCGGGAACCAAAGCACAAATCCTGTGAATACCATTACTATTGTTCCCCAAATTAATGCCCAATATTCGGCTTTTTCGGCGTAGTTATAATTTTCGAATTCCGGATGTTTGTTTGTAATTCTTAAGTAATATTTTATATTGTCAATAGCAGCTTTTATATCGTGCATTCTCGGAAATAAACCGTTTAAAACAGATCGTCCTCTTTCTGTTGCTATCAGGTAAATAACATGGTATAATGATAATACTATCATAACAACTGCCGATACTCTGTGTACAACTTTTCGTGATGCTTCATCTATTCCAATATTGTATAAAATATCAGCCCACCAAGTTCCCGGGAATTTGAGTAAAAAACCTGAAAATGAAAGCATAATGAATGAAACAAGAAGGAATGTATGTTGAATTAATTCATTTTTAGTGAAACGCGGAATTCTAATTTGATTTTTTTCGTGAATTCTTTTTTCTTTAAGGTCGTGAATAAAAATTATTATGTTATGAATCATCATTCCGCCAATTACGATAATTATCAACCATAAATAAATTGTTCTTACAATATCTTCAATATATTTTGCTGAATTTTCTTTTTTGCTGATGTGTGAATAACTTTTTGCAAAAACATCTGTTGCTTCTTCGTGGCATTTTTGACATGTTTTTGTTAAATTTTTTGGATTGATGTCTGATTCTTCTGAATATGCCGGCAATATTTTATGAACTCCGTGACAATCAATGCACATAGCAGCATTTACCAATCCGCCTTTTGCAGCAAGACCGTGATAACTGTCGCAATATTTTGATGCGTTAGCTTCGTTTATTCCGTATCTTTCAGACAGTAAAATGCTTTCGTGGCAAACAAGACAAGTTTTTTCTTGGATTTCTTTTTTCATATTCAAGTTATCTGTAGAATTAATCGCTTGAATAGCATGCTCACTATGACAATCGTTACATGAAGGAGAACTGCTGATTCCTTTCATTACTCCAATCCAGTGTATAGATTTTTTATATTCTTCAGCTATTTCTTTATGGCATTTTGAACATGTTTCAGGAACGTTGATGCTTGATATTGTTGAGTTTGGTTGAACTCTGTTTTTTATATTGTGAATTCCGTGGCAACTTGTGCAATTTGGAGCTTTCTTACTTCCTGTTTTCATCAATTTTCCGTGAACTGATGTTGAATACATTTTTGCAGGATGTTTAATTGACAGCGAATGTTTCTGCTCAAATTTATCGTTATCATGACATTTTCCGCATGTTTTGATTAAATTGTTCGGACTTGTTAAACTTTTTGCGTCGTTAACTTTAACAATGTTGTGTGAACCGTGGCAATTCCAACAATTTGCTGCTTCTTTCATGCCGTGTTCAAGTGAAACTCCGTGTATACTTTCTTTATGTTCGGCTGCAATATTTGCGTGGCAAACGTAGCAATCGGTTATTTTGTTTTTGGGATTACCTTTTTGATGTAAATTCTTATTTGTAGAAACAAACCCGTGGCAATTTGAGCAACTTAAAGTTTTATGAATTGATTTGCTGACTTCTGCAGTATAATCTTTCTTTTTATGACAAGTTTTACAACTGTTGTTTACTTCTTTTTTTAAATGATAAGTAGATGACAATACTTTTTCATTGTGGCATTTACCGCAAAATTCATTATTTAAATTTGGAATATCTGAAATACGTTTAATACCGTGAGTTGAGTGGCAAGTTGTGCAAGTTAAGTTTGCAGGTCCTTTTCCTTTGGGTAAATTGCTGTGAATATCTTCTTTAACAAGTTTATTGTAGTTTTCGTGGCATGAAGAACAATTTGCCGGTTTTAAATTTTCGGGATGAGGAAAATCTGATACTGCTGCATCTTTGTGGCATGCAATACATTTCATTCCTTTATGTGCCGAAAAATTCATCGTTTTTGAATCAACAAACATAGAAATTGTTTTACCGTTTCTCACTGCGGTTAAACTATTGTCTTCATGGCACATCATACAATCTTCGTTTGTTTGTGCATTTGTTTTTTGAAATAATATCGATAAAATTATTATCAATATTGAGATGCCTTTAAAAATGGTTTTCCGAATTTTTTGTGATAAGATTGTCATTTGTTATATTTTAAAGTTTTTTGCGTTATTTATTATTTTTTCAATTTAATTTAAATTCAACTCTTCTGTTTCCGGCTTTTCCTTCTTCTGTATCATTAGGAAATAGTGGATTTTGTTCTCCATAAATTTCAAGCTTTATTCTTTCGGGAAGTATTCCTAAGTTGAACAATGCTTTTCTTACATTTTTTGCTCTTTCTTTTGCCAAATTCAAGTTGAAATAGTAATCACCAATATTGTCTGTATAACCTTGAATTACAATTGTTTCTACAGGATGAGCTTTTATAAAATCTGCTATTTTTTTTATTTCGATATAATATTTTTCAAGAATTTCTGATTTTGCAAAATCAAAATAAATTGTGGTTGAACCTAATTTATTAAAGTCTTCTTTGGCAGATATTACATTGATATTAATCAGGTTATTTTCAATAGTCGAAATTGTATCTTTATTTTCAATAATATCGTTTTGTTCAGTAATATTATTTTGTGTTACCGAAATTGAGTCTTTCGGATTTTCTATAGCATTATGATTTTCGGAAATAGTGTCTTTATTTGTTGTTTGAGTATTATTGACGATATTATTTGTATCCGAATTATTAATTATTTCTGTTTTTGATATATCAGAAATATTATTATTTTCAATAATCAATTCGCTTTTATCTTCATATTTGAAAACAGCGTTAATTCTGTCGTAATTTTTCTCAAAATGACAACCGTTTGAGCATGAACCTCCGTTTGTTGTAATTTTAAATTTCATGGGAGTTTCCCAATTTCCGAACATGAATTTTTGTTTTATAAGAAATTTATTTGTTCCGGCGTGTGAGTCGTGGCAAAAATTGCAATTTCTACCTTTGTCGCCGTTAATATGAAGAAAATGAAGATTTTGATTTCCGTCTCTAAAATTTGTGGCATCGGTTGTTTTGGTTGCTGTGAGCAAATTACTGTCGTGGCAATCAAAACATAAAGCAAAATTATCTGCATTTGCAGTTACATATTCGTCGGCAGGAAATTTATTTTTTAGTAAATTTTGATTTTCGGAAGTGTGCGGATTATGGCAAACTGCACAATTTTCGCTTAAAATTACTGAATGTATATATTTATTTGTTTCTAATTTTTCTTTAATATTTGATATTTTTCCGTTTGATATTGATATTTCTTTATTATGACAACTCAAACATAAATTTCTTTCGTTATCAACAAGCATTTTGGAATTGTCGGAAGCGTGCGGCGAATGGCAATTTGAACAGTTCTTTTTATCTGTTAAAGGAGAATGAATATTTTTATTTGTTTTTATATTTGTTTGAATTTGGTCATGACAAGTAAAGCATAAATTCTGAGCATTTTCGGTTAATAAATTTTCGTATTTTGAATTGTGCGGTTTATGACAGTTTGAACAATCTTCTTCAAAAGGCGGATGCTGATTTTTTTTGCTTGTAAAATTTTTAATATCGTCATGACATGAAAAACACAATTCAGATTTTGGCATAACCAGCAAATTTCTTTCATCTGATTGATGCGAATCATGACAGTCTTGGCAGGTATTTATTTCAAAAGGAGCATGAACAACATCGGTTTGCGCAATTGTAAATTTATGACATGTTTTGCAAATATCTGTTGGAGATGCTTTAATTAAAAGTGCATCGTATTTTGCTCCGTGCGGCGAATGGCATGAAATACATACGGATTTTGAAATTTGTGAATGAACAAATTGCTTATCGGATTTTGGTTCGTGGCAATTATTGCAAAGTGCAGGTGTTTTGTCGGCAAGTTCAAAACCTTTTATGTTGCTTCTCGGATGTTTTTCGCCTGTTGATTGATGACAATTTTCACATCCGTTATCTTCCGATGCTGAATGAAGGTATTCAAATTTTATTTTATCGCTGTGGCAAAACGAGCATTTTTTATCGTCGAGAGTTGTTTTATTTTTTGTTGAATAAGTTATATCATTTTTTTTGAAAAAATTATTTTTTATCGGACTGAAATATATTATTCCGGTTGATAAGTAAATTAATAATATTTTAAATGATAAATTCATAATAATTTTAGTTTCTTATATATTTTTTTTCTCCGTGACAAGCCGGCAAACAAGAACCGCCATTGCTATTAGAAATATAATTCATATTCATTTCCCAACTTCCAAAAACAACAGTTTCTTTTATTAAATGTAAGTTTTGCGATGCGTGAATATCGTGGCACAAATTGCAGTTTCTGCCTTTTTTCCCTTTTATGTGAACAAAATGTAAGTTTTGTTTTGAATTTCTAAAGTTTGTTGCCGACTCGGTATTTTGTGATGTTAATAAAGTGGTTTCGTGGCAGTTAAAACAAAGTTGAAAGTTTTTAAAATCAGCCGCAACATATTCTGTTTTAGGGTATTCATCATTCAATAAAAAATTAAATTCCGAAAAATGCGGAACGTGGCAAATTGAGCAACCGTCGGATTCTATTGGAACATGAACCGATTTGCTTTTAGAAATTTTCTGATAAATATTGTCGATACTTCCTATTTCGGTTTTTATGGTTTTATTGTGGCAAGTATAACATAAATCGGCATTTTGTTTATACAAAAATTTTTCATTTTCCGATGCGTGCGGCGAATGGCAATTTGCACAATTTTTTTCGTCTTTATAAACCGAATGAACAGATTTTGCTGTTTCAAAATTGTTTGGCAATTCGTGGCAACCGTAACATAAATTTGGAGTTTTGTCCGTCAATAGTTTTTTATTGTCGGAAGAATGATTGTTGTGGCAATTTGAGCAATTATCGTCAAAAGGTTGATGAATATTACTCATTAAAGATTCACTTTTTTGCTTTTCGTGGCAACTAAAACAAACAGCAGGTTTTTTGTCGACCAGAAATTTTGCATTGTCGGATTGGTGCGGGTTGTGGCATTTGTTACATTCGCCTTTGGCAACCGGATTGTGTGTAAATTTCTTTTTTTCCGGTTCGTGGCATTCTGTGCAATTTTCCGAAACCGGACTTTTTATTAACAGCGATTTGTTGTCGGAACCGTGCGGAGAATGACAAATTGTGCAATTTTCATCGGCAGGCGGATGAATATTTGCTTTTGTGTTTTTAGCATCGTGGCATAAATAACAAAGTGCAGTTCCGTTTTCTGCTAAAGTAAATGATTTTTGATTTTGAAGCGGATGTGATTTTCCGTTATCTGTGTGACAATTTGAGCAATCGTCGACAGGAGCGTGAACTGTAGTTTTTGAAATTAAAGAATTATGGCATTCGTTGCATTTGTTTTGAGAAAACACGGATAATGAAATGCTTATAAAAAATATTATAAGAGAAACAGTTGTTTTAATATGTAAAATTTTTCTTGTCATTCTAAAATTTTCTGATTAGTTTGAAAAATACACCTTGATAAATTGTTTTTTCTCCCATAAAATTTCTGTAATAATTCTCCATTCCTAAGGATACGTTTAAATCTCTGATTTGAGTTTTAAATTCAACTCGTGCGGCCAGCAAATTAAGGTCGATTCCGTAACCCGATTGATTTCTGTATGAAACGTCTGCGCTGATGTTTGATGTATTTTGAATCAGATAAACTGCTTTTGCCGATATATCCGAAAATTGTTGTGTAACATTTTCTTGCGGCATTTTGTTATTTCTGATATTTCCCGCAAGCGAAATCAAAATTCTGTCGTTTATATTTTTTTGAAAATTTATAAAATATCTTACCGAATTATACGGAACAATTGTGCTGTTGTAATTTTCTGTTTCGATACCAAAATTCACAAAATTAAAATCCATTTTCACTCCAAATATTGATTGTGTGTAATAATTTAATGAAAGAAATTCGGTGTTTGAAATATTATAAAAATCTTGTTTTGATGTGTTAAAATATATTTCAAAAATTTTATTCCAAAGTTTTAAGTTAGATTCAAAATGAAATAAAGCGGCATTGTAATTATAACTTGCAGGCTGAGTTGCAATATAATCAATAAGAATAGAAGAATTGTCGGAAATTTGTCCGCCCGGAAATCTTTGAATTTCAATGTATTCGTTTCTTTGAATAAGAATATAATCAAGGTTTTCAATATAAATAATTGCACCTGTTGCATCTTTAACAACAACCGAAAGAATATCGGCATTTGGTTTGTCAAGCATTTCAATTGTTGCATCAGACAAATAATGTTCTTCGTTTATTATTTGAATATCCGCAGGTTGACTTGTTGTTGAATTATTTCTTGACTGATATCCGCCTGATAAATTCAAAACTCCTTTGAGCGGAATTCTTTTTGTGTAGTAGATATCAAAACCATAAGTTTGATTATTTTCGGTATAATAAGTATTTGTAACATTTGAATAATCATAGAAAACCGATGAAGTTAAACTTTG
>DZBS01000001.1:0-23803 GCA_022729995.1 Draconibacterium orientale
CACGACCCCGCGCATCAGGGACTTTCACCCTTTGGATAATTTCAGATATAAATAAAATTGGCTCGAAATTTGTTTCTCCGAATTTATTTTATTTATACCTTTGCCATTCAAGGCACACACATTGTATATGCGATAATTGCGGGCTTTTGTGGTAGGTTGAAACATTGTGCAAGAAAGAAACATTTGTGCAAATTGAAACGATAGTACCTTGAAAACCCGCAACATACGCATATTGTTTTTCGTTAGCGGTAACAAAAGAAGAATTTGCCTGAAATTGGAAAATAACTGAATTTTTTTGTATCTTTGTGTAAATAAGAAAAATTTAAAAATTATGAAATTTGTTGATATAAAGAACGATATAGCTTTCAGAAAAATTTTTGGAAATGAAAATAAAAAAGAAATTTTGATTTCTTTTTTAAATGCTGTTCTTGAATTGCCAAAAGGTAAAAAAATAAAAAGTATAGAAATTAAAAATCCATATCAATTACCGGAAATTAAGGATTTAAAAAGTTCTATACTTGATGTCAAAGTAACCGATGAACGAAATATTTGGTATATTGTTGAAATGCAAGTTGAAGAACCGGATGGTTTTGATAAAAGGGTTCAATTTTATACTGCAAAACAATATGCTTCACAGATTGAAGTTGGTGAAGATTATCCAAAATTAAAACAAGTAATTTTTATCGGTATTTTAAATTTCAAATTCTTTGAAGGCGATGATTATTTAACAAAACACATGATAATCAATCAAAAAACGGGTAAGCAGGAATTGAGTGATTTGGAGTTTAATTTTATTGAACTACCTAAATTTAATGAAGATAAAATAAAAATAGAAACATTAATTGAAAAATGGATTTATTTTATTAAGAAAGCACCAAATCTTGATGTTATTCCCCAAAATGTAACAGATGAAGGATTAAAACACGCTTACGAAGATGCTGAAAAACATAATTGGACAAAAGAAGAATTATTAGCCTATGATTATGCTTCAATGAGAAAAGCTGATGAAAGTTCAAAAACAAAACGAGCAGTTGAAAAAGCTATTGACCAAGAAAAAATTGATACTGTTATAGAAATGTTTAAATTAGGCATTTCAAAAGAAAATATTACTATTGTTACAAAATTAACCTTAGAACGCATAAAAGAAATCCTACAAATCAATGATTGATAAATAAATAATACCACTAACATACAACATAGCGATAATTGCCGGCTTTTGTAGTAACTTGATACAGTTGTGCATAAAAGAAACTTTTGTGTTAAATTGTAACGTAAGTGCCTGAAATTCCCGCAACTACGCATCATTGTTTTTCGTTAAGTCATCAACACACCAAAACCCTCAAAAGATTTTTTTTTAAAAAAAGATAGCATTAATAATTTCAACATTTTTTGTCTCAATATTTCAATTATTCTTTAACTTTTAAATCATTTTTTAATCCAATTCAATTATTCTTAACTTCGTTATTTATTTAAAAACATAAAGTATGATTACAAATGCAAAATTAACTAATTTACAATTGGAATTAATTAAAATGTTTAGTTTTCAATTAAATGATACTCAATTGTTAGAAATCCGTGATATTTTAACCAAATATTTTGCTGATAAAGCAACTAATGAAATGGATAAATTATGGTTAAATAATAAGTGGTCGGATGAAACTATGGAAAATTGGGCAAATGAACATCTGCGAACTACTTATAAAGACTAACTTATGAGAATAGTTTTAGATACTAATGCTTTGTTAATTTCAATACCGCAAAGTTCAAAATATAGAGTAATTTTTGACAGGTTTTTAGCAAAACATTTTTCAATAGTTTTAAGCAATGATATTTTATCGGAATATGCAGAAATAATTGCTCAAAAGACAAATTCTATTGTTTCAACAAATATTATCGAAATGCTAATATCTGCTAAAAATGTTGAAAAACAAGAAATTTTTTTCAAATGGCAAATCATTGAAATTGATGAAGATGATAATAAATTTGTTGATTGTGCTATTGCAGGAAATGTTGATTATTTAGTAACAAATGATAAACATTTTAATGTTGTTAAATCTGTCGGATTTCCTCCTGTTACGATTTTGAACATTGATGAATTTGTTGAATTATTGATAAATGACATATAAAATTTGCACAACTCACAATATCTGATAATTGCGTCCATTTTTTATGTGTTGAGGCATTCCCAAAAAAAATCAGGACAAGTTTTTACAAATTTGAAACGATAGTGTATCAACAATTCCTCCAAAACCTTCAAATCTTTCCAAAAGAAAATGTTTTTTCTCAAATCAATTTCCCGCTTCTATCTCGCTGAAAATATGTTGTTCGGCATTTATTTTTGCACGATTTTAATTATTTCTGCCTGAAAAGTTATATTTATTCTTAAAAATATTAGTAACTTAGTCTCCATTTTTATTACAAACTAAATTTTTAAATAATGAAAAAAGCAATCATATTTTTCGTTTTGATATCTGCGGCATATATTTTCGTTTCTTGCAATAAAGAGGAACCTTTATCCGAGAAATTTATTTCGCTTACAAGTAATGTTTGGGTTGCCGACAGCCTTTTGGCCGACGGTGAAGATGTGAGCGGTACGGGCGGTTTGCTCGAAGATTTTACCGGCGATACCAAATTTAACGACGACGGAACCGGATATGTAGGAAGTATTACCGGAACATGGCAATTTACAAACAGCGAATCTCAAATTGTTATTACTTCCGATTCGCTTGCGCTTCCGGTAACAGCAAATATTGTTGAGTTAACGGCAACTTCATTAAAACTTACAACAAGTTTTCCCGATTTAACCGTTAATCCGCCTGTAAATATTCCTATTAGAATGACATTTGTTCCAAAATAATTAATATAATTTGATGCGTTATATTATTACTTTTTTTCTGCAATTTCTGATTTTATCACTTTTTGCACAAAACAATTCCGGATTGGTTAAAGGCAAAGTTTTTGATTTCAAAACCAGGCAATCGTTAATCGGAGTTCAAATTATTTACGACAAAAATTCCGATATATTTACCGATTCCGAAGGAAATTTTGAATTTTCTGCCGAAGCCGGAAAATCAGAAATTGTTTTTATTTTGTCAGGATATCAAACATTAAAAAAAAATATCGTTATTTCTCCAAATTCCCGTTTGGAATTAAATATCGGTTTAGAAGAACTTTTAAACGAAATCAACGAAATTGTTGTAAGTGCCGATAAAACCGAGAAATCGGTTTCCGAACTCAGTGTTTCCATGAGTGTTATCAAGCAATTTGATATAACAAAAAATCATTTTGTAAACGCCAAAGAAATTTTAAATAAAATTCAAGGAATTGAAATTACCGATGGACAAGCTTCCATTCGTGGCGGAAGCGGTTTTAGCTATGGAGCAGGAAGCAGAGTTTTGGCTTTAATAGACGGATTGCCTGCTGTTTCGGCCGATGCCGGAAATATTCGTTGGCAATTTTTGCCTATCGAAAATTTATCGCAAATTGAAGTAATTAAAGGTGCTTCTTCGGTTCTTTACGGCTCGTCGGCTCTCAACGGAGTTGTTAATTTTATTACTGCACAAGCCGATGTTGTTCCGCAAATTAAATTCTCGATTTCATCGGGAATTTATGATAAACCGCAAAACAAAAATTGGGTTTGGTGGAATTCGCCGCGAATGTATTCAGATTTTTCATTTTCATATTCACAAAAAATAAAAAATACAGAAATTGGTTTTGGAAGTAATGTGTTGATTGACAACGGTTACAGAAAATCTAACGACGATAAACTTGCTCGTATTAATTTCAAAATAAAACAAAACAGTTTTAAAATTGAAAATTTAAGCTACGGTCTTGGTTTTATTGCAGGATTTAACCAAAAAAAAGATTTTGTTTTGTGGGAAAATGCCGAAACAGGAGCACTAATTCAAAATGAAACTACGGTTACAAATTTGAATGCTTTTTATTTCACATTCGACCCGTTTGTGTCTTATAAATCGGCAAATTCGGGCAAACACGATTTAAGAATCCGATTGCAATATTCCAACAATAATTATCCCGAAAATAATTCAAATAACAGCACTTCAATTTTCGATTTTTCCGAATATCAATATTCAAAAAGATTTTTCGAAAAACTCGATTTTATTTTTGGTGTTTCGTCATATTTCAGCAAAATTACATCTCAATTTTACGGAAATCATTCCGGAACCAACGTTGCCGGATATTCACAAGCGGAATATACTTTTTTCACAAATTTAAAATTAAGTGCCGGAATACGTTTTGAATACAATGCACTCGACGGAATTTCCGACAAACTTGTTCCTATTTTCAGAACCGGATTAAATTACAAACTTGCAAAAGCCTCATTTTTAAGAGCTTCATTCGGTCAAGGTTATCGTTATCCGTCAATTGCCGAAAAATATGCATTCACAACTTTGGGAGCCGTAAAAATTTTCCCAAATTCGGAAGTAAAACCCGAAAAAGGTTGGAGTTCCGAAATAGGAGTGAAGCAGGGTTTGAAATTTGGCGAAATAATTGGTCAAGCCGACGTTTGTGCTTTTTATTCGGAAAATACCGATATGATCGAATATGTTTTCGGACTTTATCCCGATCCGATTACACAAGTTTTTGATTTAGGTTTTCGCTCTTCAAACATAGAAAATTCAAGAGTTTACGGTGCTGAAACAGAATTTTTGTTAAACAGAAATTTTGGAAAAATCAATTTAAAATTTGGCGGCGGCTACACATATATTTATCCTGTTGAATTCAACACAGTTAATAATCAAAGCACCGAAATTTATTTAAAATACAGAAAAAAACATTCCGGAAAATTTTATATCGGTTCAAGTTTCAAAAAATTTGAAATCGGATTTAACGCTTATCTAAAATCAAAAACATTGAATATCGACGATGTATTTCTAAATCCGATAACTCGCGAAGGTTTGCTTCCCGGATTTTACGATTATTGGTCGGTAAATAACAAAGGAAGTTTTGTTCTCGACGGTTTTTTGTCTTATAGAATTACCGATAATATTAAATTTTCTTTCTCTGTTAAAAACATTGGAAATGTAGAATACATGGGTCGTCCGGGTGATATTCAACCGCAAAGATTTTACAGTTTCCAATTAAGCGGACGTTTTTAATTCGTATTGAAAATTATTCATTCAGTCATCAAAATTATTTTTTATAAATTTGCGATTGATTTTTAAAGATTTCATAAAAAAAACATGAAACATCTATGTTAGTCTTTTGACACACAAGAGAATGATTATTTAGGATGTTCCTATCTGACCTTTAAAAACAATTAAAAATAAACAGATGAAAATCCTAATACTTGAAGATGAAAAAGCTCTGTCCGAATCGGTTTGCGAATTTTTGGGAACAGCAGGTCATATTTGCGAAAGTGCTTATAATATAAAAAATGCAATAGATAAAGTCGTAGATTTTAAATACGATATTCTTATTGTTGACATTGGTTTGCCCGACGGAAGCGGAATTTATTTCATAGAAGAAGTAAAAAAAATGAATTATTCAGCCGGAATTTTAATTATTTCGGCAAAAGATTCTGTAAGCCAAAAAATTGAAGGATTAGATAAAGGAGCCGACGATTACCTTGCAAAACCTTTTCATTTGGCCGAACTTCACGCAAGAATAAAATCTATTAACAGAAGATTAAATTTCAACGGAAGCAATTCAATAAATATCAATGAAATCAATATAAATCTCGACAGTCACAGAGTTTTTGTTTTTGAAACCGAAATTGAACTCACAAAAAAGGAATTTGAATTGCTAATTTTCTTTTCGTCTAATATCGACAAAGTTATAACAAAAGCAACACTTAGCGAACATTTATGGGGCGATGAAATGGATTATGCCGATTCTTACGATTTTATATATTCTCACATTAAAAATCTTCGAAAAAAACTTACAAATGCAGGAAGTAAAGATTATTTGAAAACAATATATAATGTTGGTTATAAGTTTAGTAACGAGTAAATTTTCCAAAAAGTAATTGAATTAATCATTTAAGAAATACATATAATTTATTATTAGCTGTTAGCTTTTGGCTATTGGCAATTGGAAAAAAAAGACATTTTGGTTTAAGTCCTATAGGGACGGTATTATGGTAGAATTGATTAGCAAATTTGTTGAAAGTCCTGTAGGGACGACATTATTTATTTCAAATTATTTTAAAAGTGCCTAATTCAAAAAAATATTAATGAAACTGATTGTAAAAACAAATTTGAATTTTCTTATTCTGGCAAGTTTTCTTTTCTTGGCAGGAAGTATTGTATTCTATACTTTACTTAGAACTGCAATTGTTAAAAATATCGACAATGAATTATTGTCGATAAAGCACGATTTTGAAAGCAAACACAATCAGCAAGATACCGTTCATCCCTACACAAATTTCTCCGAAATATTATCGAAAGCTACAATTGTTGATAAAAATTATATTATAAAAAATCAGCTTTCCGACACTGTTTTATATAATGAAAATGCAAAAGAATATTTGTTATACAGGCAATTAAAATTTATTATTAAAATTGAAAATAAATTTTACCTATTTCAAATTTTCAAACCTCATCAAAATTCCGACGATTTAATTGTTACTTTAATTTTGATAATTACCTTTCTTATAATTGTTTATATAATTTCATTATTCATTTTAAACAGATATACACTTTCGTCGTCGTGGACAGGTTTTTACAAAACATTAACAAAACTCGAAAAGTTTGATATAAATTCAAATAAAAAATTTGAACCTGAAGATTCTGAAATTGACGAGTTTATGAATCTTAACAATGTTTTGGTTAAAATGACGGATAAAATTAAAACCGATTTTGAAAATCTGAAAGAATATACCGAAAATACTTCACACGAATTGCAAACACCGCTTGCTGTTATAAATTCAAAAATCGAAATTTTACTTCAAACTGAAAATTTAGATGAAAATCAAATGAATATTCTTTCCGATATTTATAACGCAAGCATTAAATTATCAAAAATTAATAAATCGCTAATTTATCTTGCAATGCTCGATAAACGCAGGTTTGAAACAAATCAATCTGTTTGCTTTAATGAAATTATTAATGAAAATATTGCAATGTTTGACGAATTTATCAAGAATAAGAATCTTCAAATTAATATTGAAAATACCCAAAAAGTTAATATCAAATTTAACAGAGAATTGGCAAATGTTTTAATATCAAATTTAATAAAAAATGCAGCGAAACATAATGTTAATGAAGGTTTTATATCAATAAATCTACAAAAAGATTTTCTTGAAATTTCAAATTCAAGTTATTATAAATCTGAAAATCCCGAAGATTTTTTTCAAAGATTTAAAAAAGAAAATTCAAACGCACACTCTTTAGGAATTGGACTTTCGATGGTGAAAAAAATATGCGATATTTTTGAAATGCCCATTTCTTATAAAGTTATCGGAGATATTCATATTCTAAAAATCAGTTTGGAAAAAATTTCAAATACTGTTATATAACATTGTCTATTTTAGCTTTTCTCCAAATTCTCTCCGGAATTGGTTTCTACTTTTGTCTTAATTAAAAAATTCATAAACATGATTGCATTAGTAGGACTTAATCATAAAACCGCATCAATTGGAATCAGAGAAAAATTTGCTTTTTCTGAAGATGATATAATCAATTTCTATAATCAATTGCAAGAAAATCACCCGATTAACGGATTAGTTGTTGTTGCAACTTGCAACAGAACCGAGATTTATTGCGATATTTCGGAAACATCTGAACTTGAAACTTATGATATAATTACCTCTAATCTTGTAAAATTTAAAAATTACAACGGAAATCTAACAAATCATGTTTACACTCTTGCCGATAAAAAAGTAATAAAACATCTTTTTAGAGTTGTAACCGGTTTGGATTCAATGCTTTTGGGCGAATATCAAATTGTTGGTCAATTAAAAACCGCACTTGAAATTAGCGAAAAATATAATATTTCCGGAAAATGTCTTCTTCGTTTATTTCAAAAAGCTTTTGAAACCGGAAAACTCGTTAGAACCAACACTAAAATTAACGAAGGAGCTGTTACTGTAAGTTACGCTGCAGTCGAATATTCATCGAGATTATACAAAAATATTCAAGAAAAAAATATTCTTTCGATAGGTGCGGGCGAAACCGGACAATTAGTTGTTGCCGGATTTTTAAAGAAAAAATGCACAAAAATTTCTTTGGCAAACAGAACTTTCGGAAAAGCTCAAAAAGTTGCCGATAAACTTGATATTAAAGCTGTTGAATTAGAAAAAGTTAGTGAAAATCTTCATAAATTCGATATTGTTTTAGTTTCAACTTCATCGTCAACACCGCTAATTACTGCAAACGATGTGAAAAATGCAATGAAAGAAAGAGATTCGAAAAATATGCTTTTAATAGATTTGTCGGTTCCGCGAAATATCGAAAAAGATGTTGAAACAATTGATAATGTGAAACTTGTTACCATTGATGACATGCAAAATGTTGTTATGGAAAATTATAAAAAAAGAGAATCGGAAATTGTTAGTGTTGAAAAAATTATTGATGAAAAAACAAATGAATTTATGGATTGGATTTCAACCGGAAAACTTACACCAACATTTCTCAAAGTTTCACAAAAATTCAAAGAAATTAATGCTTCCGAAATGGAAGGTTTCCAAAAAAATAAGTTTAATACCGATTATACAAAAGCCGTTGAATATGGCGAACATATTACCGATAAATATATCAGACTTCTTATTAAAAATATTAAAAATGTTACCGATAACGGTAAAAAAACGGAATATATTAAACTTGTAAACGAACTTTTTGAACTATAAAATTCATGACAAAAAAAAATATAATAATTGGAACAAGAGGAAGTAAATTAGCACTTTACCAAGCAAATAAATTAAAAGATATTCTTACCGATGCTTTCAGCGATAAAACTTTCGAAATAAAAATAATTAAAACTAAAGGCGACAAAATTCTTGATGTTCCTTTATCAAAAATTGGCGATAAAGGTTTGTTCACAAAAGAGTTGGAAGTTGAGCTTTTAGAAGGAAAAGTTGATTTGTGTGTTCACAGTTTAAAAGATTTACCAACAGTTTTTCCTGAAGGAACAAAACTTGGTGCAGTTCTCGAAAGAGCCGATGTTAGAGACGTTTTAATCAGCAAAAACAATAAAAAACTTAGTGAACTTAAAAAAGATGCAATTATCGGAACTTCTTCGCTCAGACGTATTGCTCAAGTTTTAAAATTTAATCCAAATTTCGTTATAAAAGATATTCGCGGAAATGTTGATACTCGATTGCAAAAACTTCAAGACCAAGAATATGACGCAATAATTATGGCTGCTGCCGGAATTATCCGAATGGGTTTTGCCGAGCAAATTACCGAATTTATTGATTACGAAACTATGATTCCTGCTGCCGGACAAGGTGCAATTGCTGTTGAAATCAGAAACAACGATGAATTACTTCAATCTATTTGCGATAAAATAAATCATAAACCTACATTTATTTCGGTAAATGCCGAACGTGCTTTTCTTAATACAATGCAAGGCGGCTGTCAAGTTCCTGTTGGCTGTTTTACCGAAGTTGAAGGCGATTTAATCGAAATTACCGGTTTTGTTTCGGATATTAAAGGAACAATTTTTTTCAAAGATTCAATAAAAGTAAAAATTGAAGAAGCTAACGAAAAAGCTGTTTTTATTGCTAAAAATTTATTAGAGAAAGGCGGACAAGAAATTTTAGATGAAATTTATCGTAATCATGTCGGATAATATTTTAAATAACAAAGTAATAATTTCAACACATTCCGAAACCGAAAATGATTCTCTTTCTGAAATGCTGATAAATAGCGGAGTTAAATATTTTCATTTGCCATTAATTAAAATTTCCGAAAATGATTTATCAAAAGAAGAAATTGAAATTTTAGAAAATATAAACAGTTTTCAAAATCTTATATTTACTTCAAAAAATGGAGTAAATTATTTTTTTAAATTGATAAATAAAAAACTAAATCATAAAATATTTACAATCGGGAAAGCAACAGATAAAGAACTTTTAAAATACGGCTATAAATCAGATTATATTAATGAAGGAAACAATTCTGTCATATTTTCACAAAACTTGGCAAATTTTATAAATGAAAATGATAAAACATTACTGATTCTCGGAAATTTAGCTCCGGATTCAATTTTAAATTCAATAAATAAATATTCTTCGGCACAAAGAATTAATGTTTATAAAACAGAAAAAATTAAAAATTTCGATAATAAAATTTCAAATTATATTGAAAATAATAAATACGATTTAATCTTGTTTTCGAGTCCGTCGGCTTTCTACAGTTTTAAAGAATCTTTTCCAAATATCGATTTAAAAAAATTGAAAGCTGCATGTATCGGAAACATTACCGCAAAAGCACTTTTAGAACAAAATATCAAACCTGTTTTAGTTGCAGATAAGTCCGACTATGAAGGTTTTATAATTTCAATAAAAAATCATTTTAAAAAAATATTAAACTAAAAAATTATAATTATGTATTTTCCTGTAACTCGTTTAAGAAGACTTAGATACAATGGTATTTTAAGAGACATGGTAAGTGAAACATCTCTTTCTGTTGATGATTTTATTATGCCGCTTTTTGTTGTTGAAGGCAAAAATATTAAAAATCCTATAAAATCAATGCCCGGAAATTACCAATTATCAATAGATTTATTGGTTGAAGAAGTAAAAAGTATCAGAGATTTGGGAATAAGATCAATTCTTCTTTTTGGGATTCCTGCGGTAAAAGACGAAACCGGAGCTTGCGCTTGCTCAACAAACAGCATTGTTCAAAGAGCAACAATTGCAATTAAAAAAGAAATTTCCGATATTTTTATCGTTGCCGATGTTTGTAATTGCGAATACACAACTCACGGACATTGCGGAACAATTGTGGATAACGATGTTCACAACGATTTAACACTTGAAACACTTGCAAATCAAGCATTAACATTTGCACAAGCAGGTGCCGATTTAATTGCTCCAAGTGATATGATGGACGGACGTGTGAAAGTAATCAGAGAAATTCTCGATAAAAATAATTACGAAAAAATTCCGATTATGTCATATTCCGCAAAATATGCATCAGCGTTTTACGGTCCGTTTCGCGATGCTGCCGAAAGTGCTCCAAAATTTGGAAACAGAGCAACTTACCAAATGAATCATAAAAATTCAAACGAAGCTATGAGAGAAATTGCTTTCGATATTCAAGAAGGTGCTGATATTGTTATGGTTAAACCCGCCTTAAGTTATCTTGATATTATTCACAGAGCAAAAAATGAATTTAATATTCCTATTGCTGCATATAATGTGAGCGGTGAATTTTCAATGGTTAAAGCTGCAGCAGCCAACGGCTGGATTGACGAAGCCAGAATTACAATGGAAATTCTAACTTCAATAAAAAGAGCAGGAGCAGATATTATAATTTCATATCATTCGGTTGATGCCGCTAAAATTTTAAATAATAAATAATTACAATGGAATTTACAAAAAGTATTTCAGAATATATAAGAGCCATAAAATCTATTCCGGGCGGAGTAAATTCGCCCGTTAGAGCTTTTAAAAGTGTTAAATTAAATCCTGTTTTTATCGAAAAAGGAAAAGGCGCATACATTTACGATATCGACGGAAATTCATATATCGATTTAGTTTCTTCTTGGGGACCATTAATTTTAGGTCATGCAAAAGACGAAATTGTGAAAGCGATAAGCGAAGCCGCAATTAAAGGAACAAGTTACGGAGCGCCTACAGTTATTGAAACCGAAATGGCCGAAATGATTTGTTCAATGGTTCCTTCAATAGAAAAAGTTAGAATGGTGAGTTCCGGAACCGAAGCTACAATGAGCGCAGTGCGACTTGCAAGAGGTTACACCGGAAAAGATGCAATTATTAAATTTATAGGAAATTATCACGGACACAGCGACAGCTTTTTAATTAAAGCAGGTTCGGGTGCGTTAACATTCGGATTGCCCGACAGTCCCGGAGTTACAAAAGCAAATGCTAAAGATACTTTACTTGCCGAATACAATAATATAGAAAGCGTAAAACAATTATTTGAAAATAATAAAGATAATATTGCTGCCGTAATTGTTGAACCTGTTGCCGGAAATATGGGTGTTGTAAAACCCGATGCAAATTTTCTTAAAGAATTAAGAGAAATTACAACAGCAAACGGCGCACTACTTATTTTTGACGAAGTTATTACAGGTTTCAGACTTGCAGCCGGCGGTGCGCAAGAATATTACGGTGTAATGCCCGATTTAACAACTCTCGGAAAAATTATCGGTGGCGGTTTACCCGTTGGTGCTTATGGCGGACGAAGAAAAATTATGGAAAAACTTGCTCCGGAAGGTCCTGTTTATCAAGCCGGAACATTATCCGGAAATCCTTTGGCAATGGCTGCAGGTATTACAATGCTTAGAATATTGAAAGAAAACAAATCGATATATTCCGAATTGGAACGAAAAGCTACAAAACTTGAAAACGGAATTCTTGAAAATCTGAGAAAAACCGGAGTTAACGCTGTAATAAATCGTGTTGGTTCAATGATGACTTTATTTTTTACAGAAAAAGAAGAAATTAGAACTTTCGATGATGCAATGACTTGCGATACTTCTATTTATGCAAAATATTTCAAAATGTGTTTAGAAGCCGGAATTTATTGCGCTCCTTCTCAATTTGAAGCCATGTTCGTATCCGACGCTCAAACAGATGAAGATATCGAAAATATTATTGAAGCAAATTATAATGCCTTATCAAAATTATAAGATTTTAAAATTAAAATATTGAATAACAATAAATTTATATGACCAATTCGATTTTTATAGATACATTAAAAGGCATTAAACGCGAACGTCCGCCTGTTTGGTTTATGCGCCAAGCAGGCAGAGTTCTTCCTTCATATTTGGAATTAAGAAAAAAATATTCTTTTGCTCAAATGATGGATATTCCTGAAGTTGCCGCTGAAGTTACTTTGCTTCCTGTTTACGATTTGGGTGTTGATGCAGCAATCTTATTTTCCGATATTTTAGTAATTCCGGAAGCAATGGGAATGAAACTCACATTTACCGACAAAGGTCCGGTTTTCGACAATCCTTTATGTTCGGGCAAAGACAATTTCGGTAAGTTGAAAAATAATATTCAACGACTCGATAAAATTTATCAAACAATTGATACAATTTTAGATACAAAACCCGAAAATATTCCTTTGATTGGATTTTGCGGCGGACCGTTCACAACTTTTTGTTATATGGTGCAAGGTTTAAGCAGTAATCATACTTTTTCAAATGCAGTTTCTTTAATTTATAAAGACATAAATAAATCAAAAGAAATATTAGAAAAAATTACCGAAATGTCTGTCATTTATGCTCAAAATCAAATAAAACACGGAGTTGAAGCATTTCAACTTTTTGAAACTCACGCAGGCTTAATTCCGGAAGAATTGTATCTTGAAGTTATGATGCCTTATGTTCAAAAAGTTTCCGATGAAGTTAGAAAAACCGGAACACCTTTTATTTTTATGCCAAAAGGTTTAGGAAACGGAATAGAAACTTTAACACCCAAAACAGCTGATTTTGTTAGTATAGATTGGCAAATTCCAATTTTAAAAGCACGTAAAATGTTAAATCCGCAAATAGGAATTCAAGGAAATATTGACCCGAGAATGCTGGTTGCAGATATTAAAGTTATTGAAAAAAATCTTGAACAATATATCGAATTCGGAAAAAATAACACAAATTGGATATTTAATTTAGGACACGGATTAATTCCCGAAATTCCTTTTGAAAACGTAAAATTTGTTGTTGATTGGGTTAAGAAAACTGATTGGAAAAGAAGTATTTAATTTATATATAGCCTGATATGAGGAATAAATATATCTCGTATCAGGTTTTTTTTTAATTTTGGGTATTGAAAAGATTTTTTTGAAATAATCAATTTATGGGTGTACACGATTTACAAACAAGAGAAATAATTTATATAATTCATGCAATTGTAAGTATTTTAGTTGCTGCATTCATAATTTGGGGAATTCTTCGTTCTTCTCGAATTAACAGAAAAAATAAAAATTATTCTAAAAGAGATTCTCGAATTTCACTTTTTACAGTTCTTTTATTGTATACTCAACTTTTTTTAGGAATTTATCTTTTTTTTATAAAAAAATCCAGAGAACTTTCCCAAAGTGTTGACGTTGAGCAGTTAATAAATAATAATTTATTTCGATTTTGGACCGTTGAACATTTAGTTTTGATGCTTTTTGCATTGCTAATTTCTCAAACCGGACACATAATTATTGAGAAAACACTTAATAATGAAATAAAATTCAAACTCCGTTTGAGATATTATTCAATTGTTGCCGCAATAATTGTAATTTCTTTATTTTTCGCAGCATTTAAACATTAAATTTTCTTAAATAATATTTATAAATTTCTTGCATATATTATATTCAAAGATATCTTTGCAGTCTGAAATATTTTTGAAATGAACGAAATTTTTATTCAGGCATTTGGCGGTATGTTTAGTGCAATTGCCAAAATATTTTTGATTGCTCTTTTTGCAGGCATTCTTGTTAAGAAAGATATCATTAAGCAAGAATACATAAAAGGAATGTCGGAACTTACGGTTAAGATTTTACTTCCTTCGCTTATTTTTTCTAAAACAATTTTAACATTTGCTCCGGATTCTACGCCGGGTTGGTGGGTTTTGCCAGTTGTAGGTTTCTTTTCTCCGATATTTTTTTTAGGTGTTGCATCTTTATTTTTTATCAGAGATTATAAAAACCAATTAAGCAAATTGCCTGTTGCAGCATTTCAAAATGCCGGATATCTGGTTCTTCCCGTCGGACAAATTCTTTATCCCAATAATTTCGACGAGTTTGCACTTTATTCTTTTTTGTTTATTCTCGGCTTTAATCCTGCACTTTGGAGTGTTGGGAAATTTCTTATAACAAAAACTCATGAAAGTTTAAAGTTCGATATAAAAGATATTATTACTCCGCCGTTAATTGCAAATATTTTGGCATTAACTTTTGTTTTTCTTAATATAAATAAAAAAATTCCCGATATAATTTTTGAACCTATTGATTTAATGGGTTCGGCAACTGTTCCAATGGCAATGTTTATTTTAGGTGCAACTCTCGGAACAATTTCACTCAAACAACTTCCTCCGTTTTGGGATATATTTAAAGTGATATTTGTGAAATTCGGGATAACACCTGCTGTTGCTTTTTTTATTCTATATTATTTTAACATTGCCGAAAAATCTCCGATTTTAGCCGATTTTATTATTATAGAAGCCTCTGCGGCGCCCGCTGCAAATCTTATTTTAATGGTAAAAAAATATGGAGGTGATGCCCAAAAAACCGGAAGTTTGATGTTTATATCATACATAGCTGCAATTCCGCTAATGCCTTTGTGGATTGCACTTTGGAAAATGTTTCAGTAGTTTCTGTAGATACTTTTGTTACTGTAGATTCTGTTGATTCTGTAGATACTGTAGATACTGTTGATTCTATTGATTCTGTTCTTGTTCATTTATTTAAACAAATTCAAATTTATTCAATAAACTTTTTAATAATTGCATAATTTTCATAAATTTATTGTGTATTTGCAGTATTTGTTGTGTTTTTTCCCAATTATGATTTGAATACCAAAAAAATTTGTTTAACGTATTTACTATATATAAATTTGTTTTAAAGTAAATTGCTATTTTATGTATAAATTCCGGCTAATATAATAATATGAAATCAATAGAAGAATATGTAAAGTTATTTGAAAGTGAAATAAAAAATGAAAATAAAGAAGAGTTTTACAATTTAATAGATAAGTTGCTCGAAGAATATGATTTAAATTCCCTCAATAAAAATAATGCTATCGTATCTAAATATTTAGAGAAAGCTATTGAGACATTTAATAAACCAAAGTGGGTTGAAGCTTTTTTCTGGTTGTCAATTTCAGAAGATGATTACTATGATGTTTATAGTTACAAAAACAAACTTCCTTTTAGCATTGAATATAATAGATCTCTTGAATTTATGGCAAGAGCTTCAAATGTTTTTGCTGATTACGAGTATACAAAAGAAATATTATTATTTTTAAAAGATCGAAATTGTACAATAGAATACAAGGAACAGTTTGATTTAGTAATAAGTCCTAAGCCTATTAAAACTATAAAGATAGACAAATTTTATAACATTGAAAATATCGTATTTGATGATATTTCTAATAAAAAGGAAATTTATTTTTTGGGTGAAAATGGAGTAGGAAAAAGCATATTACTTCAAGCAATACTTAGATGTCTTAAACAAAATGAGGAAGGATATTTCCGTAATTGGCATAGTGGTCTTGAAGCAACTATGGTTGGATATAATGAGCCTATTAATTTTCCATATGCAAATGCTTTTGCCTACGGAATTGGTCGTTTATTAACAGGAGATGATGCAGTTGTAGATAATACAGGATACGCTACTCTTTTTGATGAAGAAAAAAATGCAAAATTGATAAATCCGATAGCTTGGTTAAAAGAAATTGACCGCTTAGAAAAAAATAATGTTGGGATATTAAAACTAGAAAATGTTATTAATTTGTTAAATGAAGTTCTTAGTATAAGCGATGGAGATGAAAATACAAAGGATATAATAGTTGAATTTGATAAAAGCACAGCTGAAATTTTATTTAAAGAGCAAGATACAAATATATCTTTCAGACAACTTGCAGACGGTTATCGTTCAGTTCTTATTTGGTTATCTGATTTATTGAAGCGTTTATCCGAATTACAACCTGATGTAAAAAAAATAGAAGATTATGTAGGCGTTGTTTTAATTGATGAAATAGACATGCTTCTACATCCCAAATGGGAATATTCTATTGTTAAAAAATTAAGAGAAAAATTCCCAAAAATTCAATGGTTTTTTTCAACCCATAGTCCGATTCTTATACTCGGGGCTTCTTCTGATGCTATCTTTTATCGTTTGTATAAAGAAAACGGGAAAACCAAAATTAGTGAAGTTTGGACAAATGACGACATCGGAAATTTAATGGCTAATAGCTTAATAACTTCTCCTCTTTTTGACTTGCCTTCTGCTCGTATGAAAAGTTTAGGCGATATTTCAAAATTAGATATCAGCGACAATTATTGGATTGGTAAAATTTATGAAAAGATTAAGTATCAAGTTGAGAATGAAAAGAATAAAGTTAAAACTGTTTTAAATAAGGAGGCTATAGATAAATTACTTTCATGGGCGATAAATGAAATTGACAAGGAGGTTGATAATGATTAAAGTAAATGTTAATTATAATCTGATTCCGACAGGATTAAATTACAAAAAGCCCAATGTTAAATCTATTTTAAGAGAAGCTCATTATAAAAAATGTTGTTATTGTGAAACAAATAATATTAAAGGAGATATTGAGCATTTCAGACCAAAGGTGTCGTATCCCTGGTTAGTAAATGTTTATGAAAATTTACTTTTCGCTTGCCATGATTGTAATCAAAAGAAAAGCAGTAAACTTCCAGTTGAGAATATCAATGCAACAGAGCCGGATAATGTCAGTATTTGTAATGAAAAGGAAACTTTAATTATGATAAACCCTGCGGATTGTATTGAAAATGAATTAGAGATATTTTTTGATCGTAATGGTAAGATTAATTCAAGAAATGATAAAATGCTAAAGACAATTGAAGTTTGCGATTTAAATAGAGCAGATTTAATAGAAAAACGTATTGAAGTATACAAAGAATTTGAAAAGGAAATTATTGTTGCAAAAAGGTTTGAAAATAATGCAGGAACAATTAATCATATCAAACTGGAATTAATAAAACCTATAAGAAATGATAATTTTCTAAGTTATAAAGCTTTTCGTAAACATATTGTAAGAAATTTTCTATCAGATTTATTATAGTATTAAATTTTTGCCAATTAAATTTAGAATGTTTATTGGATACAACTGAATTACTGAAAAAAACTCCGCATTAAATTTTAACGCAGAGTTTTTTGTCTCATATCTCATATCTCAAATCTCACATCTCTTTACAATTTCATCATTTTATCTTCTATATATCTCACGAGTTCTATAAAATTAGGGTCTCGCTTAATATTTTTATCTCTGTATGTAGGAAGATTTACTTTTATATGTTCAGCCAAATTTGCAGGTGCTTTCGACATAATAAAAATATCGTCGGCTAAATAAACTGCTTCTGAAATATCGTGTGTTACAAGAATAATTGTAGGTTGAACTTTTTCCCAAACAGAAATAAGAAAATCTTGCATTTGCAAACGCGTATTTGTATCGAGTGCGCCAAAAGGCTCGTCCATCAAAATTATTTTATCGTTAACCAACAAACTTCTTGCAATTGCAACTCTTTGTAGTTGTCCGCCCGAAAGTGCAGGATATTGAGCATATTTATTTTCATGTCCTTCCAAACCCACAATTTTAAGCATTTCAAAAGCTTTTTCATTGCGTTCTTTTTTTGGCATTCCTCTGTATTTCAGTCCTAAAGCTATATTTTCCAAAACTGTTAACCATGGAAATGAAGAATATTGTTGGAAAACCATTCCAATTCTGTCTTCGTCTTTTCGAGGAACACCGTTAAGTAAAATTTCACCTTCTGTTGGGCTTTGCAAGCCTGCTATATATCTTAATATTGTTGATTTTCCGCAGCCGGATGGTCCGAGAAGAACAACAAATTGACCGCGATTTGGAATATCTTCTATTAAAAGATTTAAGTTTTGAATGACATAAGATTTTCCTCCGTCATAGCTTTGTGAAACGTTTTTTATTTCAATTATATCGGGAAGTTCAGTGTTGTTAAATTCTACAGCCATGTTCTATATTTTTATAAATATATATATTTTATTTTGAAATTATTCTTTTTCAGTAGTTGCTTGATATTTGTATTTGAACAGTATTTTGTCTGCCCAAGCAAATAGTCTGTCTTGAATTATTCCGATTAGAATAATTATTATCAGAAGTGCAAAAACTTTGTCGAGTCTGCTTTGTCGTCCCGAAAGATGAATTAATGCACCAATTCCGCCGGTTTGATTAAGCATTTCGGCAATAATAATATATGTCCAAGAAATTGCGGTAAGCACTCGTATATCGTCAATTATTTTTGATGAAACCGAAGGAAAATATACCGATTTTATCATTTGCCATTTTGAGGCTCCAAGTGTAAATGCAGTTTGAAGAAGTATTTTCTGAACTTCGTCAATTCTTTGCACTACAACAGGAAGCAGATAAACAAAAATACCGAATGTAAGAAACTGAACTTTCATGTTAGATGCAATTCCGAACCATGCTATGAAAAGACCTGTTACAGCTGTTAAAGGCACAAATCTTATTGCATTTACCCAACGGCTTAATAATGCTCTGAAAAAAGGTATAAGTGCAATTGTAAATCCTATTATTATTGAAATAAATATTGCTTCAAAATATCCTAAAATATTTAATTCTAATGAGTAAAGGGTTTCTCTTACAACAAAATCTTTGAAATGTAATTCTTTAAATGATTTTAATACTGAAAGTGGCGGCGGAATAATTGCTTTACTTATAAAACCGTCTTCTACAGATTTTATTTCCAAATAAATTTTAAAAGTGTCGGCTCCGCAAACTTTTTTTGATTCTTTTAATATTTTTTCTGTCAGTTTAGCGGGAATAACAATTGAATCCGTTATTATACAACCCGTTGTATCTGTTGCGGTAAATAGATATGTTCCGGGTTTAGCTTTTAAAATAACATTGTCGCCCAAAAATTCTTTTTTGCTTTTTTCGGGAGTTTGCCAAACGTATTTTGTGTCGGAAGGATTAGTTGAAACAAAACCAAGTGAAATTTCTGCTTTTGGAATTGTTAAAACATACCATACTGCAAGAAATAATACTAAACCAAAAATTTCTATCAGTAAAATTGTTTTTTTGGGCAATGTTTCACCAATACTAAAAAATTTTTTCATAGATAAAGTATTAATTAGGTGAGAAATAAATTTAAAATTTACCTTTTATAATTATCAAATTTAATAAGTTTTTAATTTCAATTAACACTTTTTTCAGTTCACAGTCTACAGTCTTCAGTAAAAAGTTATTAAATTTACTTCTTACCAAGGACTGAAGACTGCCAACTGTTGACTGAGATTTTAATTTGTAGTAATGTAATTAATTTTACATTTTCAGTCAATAGAATGCTGTTTGCTTTATTTTGAAATTAATTCAAAATCGGTTCTTCTGTTTTGCGATTTTCCGTCGTTAGTATTGTTACTTGCAACAGGTTTATCGGGTCCGTTTCCAATAATTACAAATCTGTTTCTGTCGAAACGATGTTCGTTAATTAAGTAATCGGCAACAGCTTGTGCTCTTTTTCTCGAAAGTTCTATGTTTGCTTCTCTGCTTCCTGTGTTATCGGTATTTCCTTCAATTCTGATTCTTGAATTTGCAAATGATTTTGCAATATCAAGGAATTGAAGGTCGATAATAGTTTTCATATTTTCATCAATTGTAAATGAACCGGAAGGAAAGTTTATGCTAACATTCTTTGTAGCAATTGCTTCTGAAGTTTTAACATCTTCGGTAACTTGTGTAAATGCTTTTTGTCCTTCGGGTTCTTGCCCAGAAACAGATGCTAATTCAGATATTGATGTAAGAATAGACGGATTGCTTATTGTTCTCCAGCTTTGAATTGTACCGTCTATGTAACCTGTGTTACGATATTTTGTTTCCATTTTGTTATAAATTTCTTCACCGGTAATTCCTGTGTAAGAAGTATTTAAGCCAAAAAACGAAATGTTGTCGCCGTAGTTACAAAGTCTAACATTGTTTATAGCGTCTTTACAAAATTCTTCGGGCATATTTAAACCTTGAGCTAATATTTTTGAAGCTTTTATTTTTGCTTCTTCCGAAGTATTAATTTCTGCTGCTCCTTTAAACCAGCCTCTTAATAAATTTTGAAGCTCGGTTTTGTTATTGTCAACAAATGTTTTTTTAGCAATAAAAATATCGGCAATTATATGTGAAGCAGATTTTGTGCTTTGAAGAATTTTTGCTCCTGAAACTTTTTGAACACAGTCTGCATCGTCCGGACTCCAAACAACTGCTGCGTCAACTTTTCCTTTTTTGAATAAATCGGCTGCGTCAATTGCATTTGCAACTTTCACGGGAATAATATCTGTGTATTTAAGATTTCCTGCTTCCAGTAACCAAAGTAAGAAAGTATGACTTGGTGTCATTTCCGCAAAGGCAACTTGTTTTCCTTTTAAGTCTTTAACGCTGTTGATTCCGCGGTTTACAACAATTGCATCTCCGCCTCTTGACCAGTCGGCTTGTAATATAACTTGTGGTTCAAATTGTTCAAGTCCTTTTACTTCTGTGGTAAAAGCGTCTATTGTTGCCCAAAGTAAGTCAACATCGCCGGTTTTCCATGCGTTTCTTGATGCAACAAAGTCGTCGAGAACTTTAAATTCTACAAAAAATCCGTATTCTTTGTAAAATCTTGAATTTTCATTTGCGTTGAAACCTTCGTTGAAATATTGTCCGCCTGCATATCCGCCCCAAGTAACTACTCCGATTTTAATTACTTTTTTTCCTTCGGTATTTACATTATTTGTATTTGAATTTGTATCTGTTCCGGCAGGAAATATCTTATCTTTATAAGTATAAGCTAAAAATCCTATTACACCCAGAACAACTGCAATTATTAGCAGTTTTGCGAATGGTGTTAGTTTTGTTTTCATTATATTAAATTTTATTTTATTTTTTTTGTTCATTATTAAATTATTCAAATAAGTTTGAATAATTACTGATGTTTCCTATTTCTTTTTCGGTTTCGATTTCTTTTTCTTCTAAACCGGGAATGTCTTTCGGCGGTTCTCCAAGTAGGAATGAAACTCCTTCTTTGTCCATTTTTTCTAATAATTCAAGACCGGCTTGTTCGTAAACACCGTTTTGTAAGTCAACACTGTCGATAAAACTTCCGGATATTTCAATAAATCTTTCCATTTCGCCGATTTTGTTATGTACATCGTCAACAATTGCTTCGGTAGCCATATCAAACATCATTTTTTTATCCGGATCGCCTTGAATAATGCTCATTGCTCTTTTCATTGCAGAGTGTCCGGCTTTTATTGCGGTGTATTCTTGTTTTCTCATTCTTACTTCATTCTCTGTATCTTTAATTAGATAACCGGAATTTTTGTAAATTTTTGCTAATACTTTGTATAACAAATCTATTTTTCCGAGAAGCGCATTGTATCTTTCGTTAGATTCTTTTAGTCTGCCGAATTGTCTTGTGTTTATGGCTACAAGTTCCATATTTCCTTGTTTTTTTGCTTGTTCTGCAATTCCCAAGGCTTGTTCCATTTCTCTTTTGTTTTTGTCAATTATGCTTCTAAGTTTTGCTATTTGGCCTTTCAGTGTTGCAATATGTCCGTCCATTTGGCTAAGATTTTTATATAGATATTCTATATAAGTTTCCAAAATTCTGATTGGGTCAATTTGAACAAAAATTCCTGTTACCCATCTCATAAAACTTTTATACATATACCAAATAAGATTCCTAAATTTTGGATCTAAAATTACATACAACATAATTCCCAACACTACAAAAAGTGCAACTGCAGTGATTGTATTTTGCAATAATGTAATTATAAATGCAAAAATAGGAACCGAGAATATTGCTACTACAACGGCAAGTGCAACCAGTATAAAAGCACCCAGCTTTCCTTCGGGGCGTTGCCAAAATGTTTTCATTTTTTGTTTTGAATCTGCATCAATCATTTTTTCTTAAATTTAGATTTGTTTTACCCGTTAATTGTTTTAATTTTTTCAACATTTTCTTTTATTTGATTCGACATTTTTTCAAATGTATAAATAAAATCATTTTCGGTAGATTTTATTTTGTTTTCAAATTCTGATATTTCTTTTGAAATTTTTTCTATTTCTATTGTATTTGAATTAATTTCCTCAGTCAATTTCTTTATTTGCTCTGCTTTTGTTTTGTTTTCTGCATCTTTATCGGTCATTAATTTTTTCTTTCCGCCGATATTTCCTTGTTTTTGACCTTCAAGTGCACTGTAGAATTTATTTTTTTCGGACTCTAATATTTTTAAATAATATTCTGCACTTTCCAAAATTTTTGGAATTGTTAATCCTCTTGTTGATAAGGTTGCATAAGCTGTTTTCATCTTTATGGATTCTTCTAACGGAATGTCTTTCATTGCTTTAAATGCTTCCATAAATTCAAGATAATCTTCGCCCGGAAGATTTGAATCGAAAATTGCTTTTGAGAGTGAATCAAGAATTTTCTGATTAAATGATCCCGACGAAACTGTGTTTGACGTTGTTGTGTTACTTGTTGTTGTGTTTGAAGCACTTGTTTGCCAAGTAAGTTTTGGTTCTGTTTCTGTTGTTTTTGTTGTCGTATTTTCAGAAGTAGTTTCCGTTGTTTTTGACGTTTCTTTTGTTTCGGGCTTTTTATCGTTTTCTTCTTCAACAATAAATAAGTTTTTGATGCTACTTAATTTGAGTGCCATGTTAATTTTTATCTTTGTTACTTACGCAAATATATAATAAAATTATAAAATATGCTCACAATTATTTTAATAAAACCCATAAAATTAATGTTAAAACTTTCTTTGATTAATAAATTAAACATTTAATTTTGTCGAATGTCAATATTTATTTGAATTTTTCTAAATTTATTATTCCCGAATTTTTGAAAATATTTGAAAATTATATACATAAATAAAAAAAAAGTATGTAAAATTGAATTTTAATGATTTTTTAAATATATAAATATAAAATGAAA
>DZBS01000001.1:23903-42690 GCA_022729995.1 Draconibacterium orientale
ATAAATCTCCGCAAACATGCGAATGATTATTTTGGGTGTTCCTATGTAACTTTTAAAAACAAATTAAATAATAACACATGAAAAGAGATATTAAAGTGATTAATGATATAGCAACTCAAGTGAGAAGAGACATTTTGAGAATGATTCATATTCCAAAATCCGGTCATACCGGCGGTTCTTTGGGACTTGCAGATTTTTTTACTTCGATGTATTTCGAAATTATGAATTTTGATTCAAAGAAATTCGATATTTCAGGTAAAAATGAAGATTTATTCTTTTTATCTAACGGACATGTTGCGCCGGCTTGGTACAGCGTTCTTTCCAGAAGCGGTTATTTTCCGACTGAAGAACTTGCAACTCTCAGAAAATTAGGAACTCGTTTGCAAGGACATCCAACAACTAAAGAACATTTACCCGGTGTAAGAATTGCTTCAGGCTCTTTAGGACAAGGACTTTCTGTTGCTTGCGGAGCTGCTCTTGCAAAAAAACTCGACGGCGACAAAAATTTTGTGTATGTTCTTATGGGCGACGGAGAAATTGAAGAAGGACAAGTTTGGGAAGCTGCTCTTTTTGCAAATGCTCGTAAAGTTGATAATTTAATTGCTTTTGTTGATAATAATAATCTTCAAATAGACGGAAAAATTGAAGATATTATGCCGATGCTCGATTTGAAAGCAAAATGGGAATCGTTCGGTTGGATTGCTCTTGAAGTTGACGGAAATAATATTGAAAAATTGGTGGAAACTATTAACATTGCAAAATCAAAACTCGGTAATTCAAAACCTGTAATTATTATTCTTAAAACAATTATGGGAAAAGGTGTTGATTTTATGGAAAACAAACATCATTGGCACGGAACTGCTCCAAACGACGAACAACTTAAACAAGCTCTTCTTCAACTTGAAGAAACTTTAGGCGATTTTTAAATTTCAATCTAAAAAAAATATTATGAAAAAAATTATGTTTTTTGTTTTGTTATTTATTTCTTTTGGAATAAAAGCTCAAGACATGGACTTTTATATTGTCGGGAAAGATGATAATTTTAAAAATATCGAATTAAACACTCAAATGCAATTCGATGAATTTCATTTTCTTTCAAAAACTTTGAGAATGCAAGATATGTTATATGCAATGGTTGTTCCCGGATATGTTCATTTCGGTGTAGGAAAGAAAAAAACAGCTTACACAATGCTTGCAATGAGAACTGCAGGATATGCCGCATTGGGATATTCTGCATATAATGTTTCTAAATATCTAACAATTAAAGATGTTTTTAACTTTTATAAAGTTTCTCAAACACCCGAATTAGAACAAAATTCTAAGTTATATTCAACTGTAGCAATAACAGGTGCGGTTTTGATTTTTGGAACATATTTTTTCGATTGGATACACGGCAGAAAAATTCTTATTCACAAACAAGAAATTATTAGATATAAATATGCCGTAAAACTAAATTTATCGTCTGATATTGTTAATGTTAATAATAAAATTTATCCGACGGTTGGTTTGAATTTGAGTTTTTAATTATTTTAATTTACTTATTATGAATAAAATAATAATTATAATTATTGCAATTTCGGTAATAATTATTAACAGCGTTTCGGCTCAGAATACAAAAACAGAATATAAATATTTATTGCTTGTTAACAACCAAAACACCGAGTTGATATTCGATAATTTAAAAAATGCCGAAATTGTTGCAGATGAAATTATTTTTGGAGGAAAATCGACTGATAAATTCGCAGGAATGTTTTTTTTAGAATTGACTGAAAGTTATTTTCTGACAGAAAATTATCAAAAATCTTTGCTTAGTTTTTTTCGAGCAAAATATCTTTTTCCTTCCGACACTGCAAACGACGCATATCTCAAAATTGCTAAAGAATCGGCAATGCGTTGCGGATTAAGTTCTCAAATTATCGAAAAAATTATTGAAACAGATAATTCCGAAATTATTAATGAAAAATTCGATGAACGTATTTTAATTATGTTGAAGGAACTTATTAATTGTAATTTATCCGAATTATATTTTGAAATTTATAAATATTCCGAAGCTTATGCAATTTTGTCTTCCAAAAAAATGCCTTCTTGGTTGCAACAATGGAATTTTTATGTTGATATACAAATACCGAACGATAAAATTCTGCAACTGATAAATTATTCGGCTGAAAATTTAAACGAAGCTTATAAAAGTTGCGATGAAAATAGCCAAAAAATAATATTAATTTACAGTATAAAATATTATATTGAAAACGAACATTGCAAAAAAGCACTTGAACTTACGACTGAGTTTGGAAAATTCAATCTTACAGATGATGAAAAAAAGGAAGTTGAAAAATTAAAAAAGAAAATTAAGCGTTGTTCTTAAGTATTTTCTTAACGTTTAAAAAAAAAATCCTTCAAAAAATTATTAATTATTGTTTTAGAAGTCAATCTGTTTTTTGAAATTAATTGCCAATTTATGATTTTGTTATAAAATTTGGGTATCTTTAAATTATTAGATAAAGCAAGAAATGTTTAAAAATATAAGATATGAAAAAATTTATAATCATAATTATTGGAATTTCTTTTTTCAATATCGCATTTTCTCAAAACTATATTCCTGTTGGGATAAACAGCCCGCTTTTTAATAATAAAAAGGAATTTATTGTCGGAATTTCAGGTGGAAAATATGGAATTGGTCCAAACATAGCATTCTCATTTACCGATAATTTCGGAGTTTCGGCAACAGTTTTTGTCGGTAAAGGAGAATACAAAATGCAAGATTACAGATTTTTGCACGATGAAATTTTAGCAGGTTCATATTTTAAACTTTCCGATAAATATAAAGTAGAATTACTTGCAGGTTTTGGAAGCGGTAAAATTTATTTTGGCGAAGATTCTTTAAATTTATTCTTTAAAGCAATTTTTCAACCTTCAATTGGTTTTTCTTCAAATAATTTTGATTTTGCATTTTCTCTTAAAACTGTTTTTGTTTATATGAAAACAGAATTTTTAACAGATAAAAATATTGTTTTTGAACCATCATTAACTGCTCGATACGGAATTGGGAAAGTATTTTTTTATATCAATATTTTAAATTCTCCGTTAAATAGTTTTAATATTTCAACAAACAATTCTTCGTTTATTTTATCGGGCGGTTTTGTTTTAAAATTTGGGAAAGAAGAAAATTAAGTTTTATAAGAAATTAGAAATAAATAATTTATGTCAATATTTAAAATCAATTTAAGAAAAATTTTAATTCTGATATTTTTTTTAATATCAGTAAATTCAATTTCAAATGCACAAACAAAAACTCGAATACTTTTCATTTTTGATGAATCGAACAGTATGACCGGATTTTGGGAAAACCGAACAAAAATTGATGTTGCAAAGGAACTTCTAATTAAAATGGTCGATAGTTTAAGCAAAATAAAAAACGTTGAATTAGCTCTAAGAATGTATGGACACCAAAGTCCGGTTACTCCGCAAGATTGTAACGATACTCAATTGGAAGTAGCTTTTGCACCCGGAAATTCCGAAAAAATTAAAATGAAACTTCGCACAACAATGCCTCGCGGAACAACACCGATTGCACGCTCGCTCGAAGAATGTGCCGATGATTTTCCTGCGTGTAAAAATTGCAGAAATGTAATAATTTTAATCACTGATGGAATTGAAGCTTGCGACGGCGATCCGTGCGCTGTTGCTTTGGGGCTTTACACAAAAGGAATTACACTAAAACCGTTTATTATTGGAATGGGTTTAGACGTTCAGTTTAAAGATGCTTTTGATTGTATCGGGCAATATTACAACGCTACAAAACAAGATGAATTTGAAAAAATAATGAAAGATGTTGTTACAAAAGCAATTATGGGAACAACATGTCAAATTAATTTATTAAATACCGAAAAACTGCCAAAAGAAACAAATGTCAACATTACACTTATCAATCAAAAAAATAATTCTACCTACACAAATTTCATTCACACGCTTAATTACAAAGGATTTCCCGACACTGTGAGTATCGACGAAAGTATTGTTTATAAAATGATTGTTCACACAATTCCGGAAGTTATTGTTGAAAATATCAATATAAAAAGTGGACAACACAATGTAATTTCGGCTTATACGCCACAAGGTAAACTAAATGTTATTCAAAGCAACGGACTTGAACTTAAAGGAATTAATTTTATTGTGAGAAAAGCAGGAAATTTGGAAACTATTAATATTCAAGAAATTTTCGACCCTCAAAATTATATTACCGGGAAATACGATTTAGAAATATTAACATATCCGCGAACAATAATTAAAAATGTAATTATTTCGCAAAGCAACACAACTACCGTAAAAATTGACCAACCCGGATTAGTGAATATATTATTTCCAAAACAAGGTTACGGCGGAATTTTTAAAATTGAAGAAAAAAATACATTTTTAGTGAAGAATATTGATATGCTTTTAACCGAAAATATTTATCTTCAACCCGGAAATTACGTTTTGGTTTATCGCGAAAAGCAAGCAAATTTAACAGGATATTCAAAAGAAAAGTATTTCTCTGTTCGCTCGGGATTAACACAAATTATCAATTTAAAATAAAAAACTATGTTAAGCATATTAACAATTTTCAAGGTTCTTGTAATTTTTTTTATAATTGGTGTAATTATTTATTACATAAAGAATAAGCGTAACAAAAATAAAGAATAAAACCAAAAAATACCATTTTGTAAAACCAAGAAGGCAATTGTTTGAGAATTATATAAATTGTCAATAAATAAATGCAAATTCATAAATTTTCAAAATATTATTTACGATATTCAACGCTTTAAAATAAAAAATTATGCAATAATGGATAATTCCAAAATAATAATATACCAAACAGAAGACGGTAAAACCAAAATTGAAACTCTTTTGGAAGATGAAACCGTTTGGCTTTCGCAAGGTCAAATTTGTGAATTATTTCAAAAATCAAAACCTACTGTAAGCGAGCACATAAAGCATATTTTTGAAGAAGGAGAATTAGAAGAAAGTTCAGTTGTTCGGAATTTCCGAACAACTGCTTCTGATGGTAAGATTTATAGTACAAATTACTATAATCTTGATGTAATTATTTCCGTCGGATATAGAGTAAAGAGCTTACAGGGCACAAAGTTCAGACAATGGGCAACTGCTCGGTTGCGTGAATATATTGTTAAAGGTTTTACAATTAATGACGAATTGCTAAAACAAGCCGGAGGCGGAAAATATTTTGATGAACTTTTGGCTCGAATTAGAGATATTAGATCATCTGAGAAAATTTTCTGGCGTAAAGTATTAGAAATTTATTCTACAAGTGTGGATTATGATCCCAAGGCTGAGATTTCAGTCATTTTTTTTCAAACTGTTCAAAATAAAATGCATTGGGCAACTCACGGTCATACTGCTGCCGAATTAGTTTTTTTAAGGGTTGATTCTGAAAAACTAAATTTGGGTTTAACACATATTAAAGGAATAAAACCAACAAAGCAAGAAGCTGAAGTAGCCAAAAATTATCTGACGGAAGATGAACTTAATGTTTTAAATCGAATGGTTTCTGCATATTTGGAATTGGCAGAAATTCAGGCTTTAAACAAAATTCCAATGTATATGAAAAACTGGATTGAAAGCCTTGATTATTTTATAAAAATGACAGGAAAAGATATTTTGCAACATTCCGGAACAATTAGCCATGAGCAAGCAATATCTAAGGCAAATGAAGAATTTGAAAAATATAATAAGATGAATATGACCAATATTACAGAAGTCGAAAAGCATTTTATTAAACATTTAGAAGAAGGAAATAAGAAAATAAATGATATATTGAAAAATAAATAATAAACCCGAAAAATACCATTTTGTAAAACCAAGAAGGCAATTGTTTGAGAATTATATAAATTGTCAGTAAAAAACTATAATATGAAAATTTTAAAAAAAACATTAGCAGGCTTAATTATTTTATCGATTTTAATTGTCGGAGCAGTATTTTTCTATTTAAATTCTACAAAACCCGATTATTCCGGAGAAATTAAACTTCCCGGATTAAAAGATAAAGTTGAAGTTTATTTCGACGATTACGGAATTCCGCATATTTATGCTCAAAATAAAGAAGATTTGTATTATGCCTTCGGATATGTTCACGCACAAGAACGTTTGTTTCAAATGGAAATGCTTAAACGAATAGGCAGCGGACGACTTTCGGAAATTCTCGGAAAAGATTTCGTTAAAACCGATAAAATGTTTAGAACAATAGGAATAAAAGAAACCGCACAGGAATCTGAAAAAACATATATGAGCGACACAACAACCGATTATTATAAAAATGTTACCGCTTATTTGAAAGGAATTAATGAATTTGTTAAAAACGGTAAAACTCCTATAGAATTTACAATAATCGGAATTCCGAAAGAAGAATTTAAATCTGTTGATTTATTTATGACAGCCGGATATATGGCTTTCAGTTTTGCAGTCGGATTTAAACAAGACCCGCTATTAACAAAACTTAAAAATACTTTGGGTGAAAAATATTTGGTTGATTTAGCTTTAGATTATGTTCCCGGAACTAAAAGAATTCCAAATTTTAAAATGCCTGAAAACGATTTTGATAAAATTTCAAATATATCAAAAGAAACTTCGCAAATAATGGAAAATTTACCGTTTCCGAATTTCTACGGTAGTAATTCTTGGGTTGTTTCCGGAGCAAAAACAAAATCGGGGAAAGTGATTTTCGCAAACGATACTCACATAGGTTTTTCACAGCCTGCAGTTTGGTATGAAGCACATTTGGAATGTCCCGGATTTAATCTTTACGGAAATTTTCTTGCCGGAATTCCATTTGCACTTGTCGGTCACAGCCGAGAAATGGCTTGGGGACTTACAATGTTTGAAAACGACGATGTAGATTTTTTTTATGAAGAAATTAATTCAAAAAATCAATTTAAAGACAAAGAAACTTGGAAAAATTTGACAATTATTAACGAAACAATAAAAGTTAAAGATTCGGCAAATGTGAATTTTCAAATCAGAAAAACAGGAATCGGTCCGGTTGTGAACGATATTTACGATATTGGCGAAAAACCCGTAACTTTAAATTGGACTTATACTAAAAAACCGTCCAAACTTCTTATTGCTTTTTGGCAATTAAATAACAGCAAAAGCATTGATGAATCACGAGAAGCAGCTTCATTTATTTCGGCTCCCGGATTAAATGTTATGTATGGCGATGCAAAAGGAAATATTGCTTGGTGGGCTTCGGCAGATATTACGAAATACAAAGAAGGAGTTGAAACACATTTAATTACAGAATCCGACAGCGTTTATGATTTGTTCGACGGATATTATGAAAGAAGTGAAAATCCTTCTTCCGAAAATCCGCCAAACGGAATAGTTTATTCTGCAAATAATCAGCCCGATTTTATGAATAATGTTTTATATCCCGGTTATTATGCACCCGAAGCCAGAGCAAAGCGAATAAATTATTTGATGAATATTGACAAGGATTGGACTGTTGATAAAATGAAAAAAGTTTCTACAGATGTAGTTTCAATGTCGGCAACCCAATTCACAAAACTTATTTTAAGTCAAATTGATAATCAGGTAGTTAATAAATCGGCAATGAATAAAGCTGCATTTACAAAACTTGCCGATTGGGACGGAAGTCATTATTCGGAAATGTCGGAACCTGTTATATATTACAGGTTTATGAGAAAAATTTTGGAACTTACACTTAACGACGAAGTTAAGAATGAAGAAGATTTTGAACTTTTAATTTCCGGACATTTTATTCAAAACACACTTCAAAAGCTTCTGACAAATGAAAACTCAATTTGGTGGGACAATATCGACACAAAAAATAAAAAAGAAACACGAAAAGAAATTTTCTCAAAAGCCTTTGAAAATGCAATTACAGCTTTGAATTCGGAATTGGGAAATGACATAAAAACTTGGAAATGGGAAAAAGTTCATACCGTTGAACACGGACATTTGCTCGGAAATAAAAAACCGTTGGATAAACTGTTTAATGTTGGTCCGTTTGGTGTTTTTGGCGGAACAGAAACACTTAATAATCTTAATTTTCATTTGAGTAAAGACGGAAATTATAAAGTTTACAACGGTCCGGCAATGCGAATTATTATTGATTTTTCCGATGTTGAAAATTCAGTAAGCGTTTTACCAACCGGACAGTCGGGAAATTTTATGAGCAAACATTACAACGACCAAGCAGAAATGTATAATTCCGGAACATTCAGAAAACAAATGATGAATAAACAAGAAATTATATCAGTTTCAAAAAACAAGATTGTTTTTTTGTAGATTTTTAAAAAATGTCAGTCGGCAATTTTCGGTAATCATTATTTTAATAGAAAATATCGAAGACTGCTTTGGCAACCGACAATCAAAATAAATAAATTTTAAACGTTTTGCATTTGTTTTTTGCCACGAATGCACAAATATAATCAACTTTGCAAAAGTTCTAAAACTTTTGCAAAGTTTGTTTTTTAATAGATTATATTATATTATATTTTCTTATAAATTTTCATATTTGCATAATTATTGTTTGAAAATATTTAAATAATTTCTAAAAAAATCAACCTATAAGTTTATTTTAATGAAAAAATATTCTAACTTTGCAATCAAAGAAATAATTCAAAACAGTCTTTATGCAGTTGAATATAATAACACCGGATTTGACGAATTTTGTAATATTTTTGAAAAATGGTCTGATACTGAATATCTTGAAACTTTTTTTGAAAATCACAAATCAGATTTAGAAAGTGGTTTTTTTGACACCGATACTATTGAAAACGCAATTTTTAGAACATTAGAAGAAGCTAAAAAGCTTGAAACATTACTTGTTGAAATAGCTGAAAAAGGAAAAAGTGATACATTGAATTGTTTGCAAAGCTTATTCAAACCGCTAAATAAAAGTGAAAATACAAAATTCCCGATACCTGATTTTCAAAAAAGTAAAACTTATGGTTCAAACCATAAAAGTTGGTTGCGTGTTTATGCAATTAGAATAGATTCAAACGTATATATAATTACCGGCGGAACTATAAAATTAACGCAAACAATGAATGAGCGTGAACATCTTAAAGACGAATTAAACAAATTAAATTTAGTAAAGCAATTTTTGATAGATAATGATATAATTGATAATGATAGCATTATAGATTTCATGGAAATATAGAAAAGATATGAAAAAGATTGAAAAATTGAATAAAATTTCTGCAGGAAAGTCGAATTGGATTGAGAATGCCAAAGAAAGGCAAAAGAATTTAGATTGGATTCATCATTCACAAAAAATAGCTGTAAAAATTTTACGCACTTTGAGAGAAACAGGCATGAAACAAAATGAATTAGCTGTAATTATTGGGGTTTCACCTCAACAAGTAAATAAAATTGTTAGAGGAAAAGAAAATCTTACTTTAGAAACTATTTCAAAATTAGAAAATGCTTTAAATATTGAACTAATATTCCACAATAATGAAGTTGCAAAAGTTGTAAAAGGTTACATAATTAAAATGGAATATGTTTATAAAAAAATTCCGGATATAAAAGAAACCAAGCAAATTTCAAAACAAAATAAACCTTATGAAACGGATTTACACTATAATTTAAATTTGGTATCAGAAAAAAATATTTTTTATGGAAATCATTCATAATAAACCGTTTAGTTTTCAAATAATAAAAATTATTACAGAGCAATTTGCAATATTTAAGGAAGCTTTTGAAAAAAGTAATAATGAGATTTCTTTTTCTATAAATATAAATTTTGGAATAGAAAAAGAAGAAAAAATAATTGCAACAATTGTAAAAATTCAATTCGAACAAAACAAATCGGCATTTCTGATTATTGAAATTTCAAATCATTATGTGATGGAGCAAAATTCATTGAATGAAATGTTGGTATCAGCAAACAAAATAATTATTCCAAAAGATTTTGCTCAACATTTGGTCGTAATCACAATCGGGACAATAAGAGGTGTTTTACATGCAAAAACAGAAAACACAGAATTCAATCAATTTGTAATACCTTTAATAGATGTTTCAAATCTAATTCAGAACGATGTTGAATTAATAATTTCTTAAAAACGATTTTTTTAATATTTTTTTGCCACGAATGCAAGAATATATTCAACATTGCAAAAGTTCTAAAACTTTTGCAATGTTTGTTTTTATTAGATTATTTTTAAGCAATTATTGGAAAATTGAAACCAAATTATTCTCTAAATAATTAAAATTTTGAAATTCGTTTACTAATTTCTTGCAAACAAAGTTCCGAATTTTATTTGGGTAATGAGAACTCCGAATATTACAATAAAAATCCCTAAAATGTTAATAAATGTTAGTGTTTCGCCAATTATAAAATATGAAAAAATTGCCGTGAATGCCGGAATTATATTGGCAAAAATATTGGTTTTTGTTATTCCTATATTTTTAACTCCGTAAATAAAAAATAAATAGGAAAGTGTAGATGCAAAAATTGCAAGTTTAAAAATTGGGATAAATCCTTGAATATTAAATCCTACAGATATAAAATCTTTAAAATCGACAATTATAAAAAGCGGTGCAAACAATATTGTTCCCAAAAGATTTTGAGTAAAAAGTATTGTGAAAACATGATATTTGCCTGAAAGCTTTACCAAAATTACCGAATAAGTTACAGCACTAAAAACCGATAATGTTAATAGCAATAAACCTGTTGACGACGTAGATATAGAAAAATCTTCTTTAAAAATAACTAAGAAAACGCCTACAATTGAAATAATAATTGCGAAGAAATTTATTAAAGTAATTTTTTCTTTTAAAAAGACATAAGCTGCAATTGGTGCAAAAAGCGGAATTGTTGAAATAATTACCGATGTTGTTGTTGGCGAAGCGTGAACAAGTCCGTAATTTTCGCCAATAAAATATAAGAAAGGTTGAAAAAATGATAAGAGTAAAAACCATTTAAAATCTTGCTTTTCAATTCTTTTAATACTTTTATACCAAATATTTATTATCAACATAAAAGTTACCGAAATAATAAGTCGGAAAAAAATTGTAGAAAGCGGATTGTAAGTTTTAAGAGCTTCTGTTGTCCAAATAAAAGAGAAACCCCAGAAAAGCATTGAGAAAAATAGTGCAATAATTACTTTTTGTTTTTGAGTCATTTGATGATATATAAAAAACGGGCAAAGGTAATTTTTATAAGCTCAAAAACGAAAATTTTTATAAAGGATTAAATTTTAAATCCCAAAATTGTAATATCGTCGCGTTGTTCTTCGTCCTCCATAAAATCAATAAGTTCGCGATGAAGAACTTCTTTTTGAAGATTTGTTTCTCTTTTTGAAATAATTCTTAAAAGCTTCATCAGTTTAACGGTTCCGAATCTTTGTCGGTCGTTATTGTTTTGGTCAATATATCCGTCGGTTGTAAGGTAAAATGAATCGCCTTTTTCGGGAGTAATAATTGTATCTGTATAATAAAAATCAAAATCGGAATCTATAATTCCTCCGATTGGTTTGGGACTTCCTTTAATTCTGGTAATTTTTCCTGATTTATTAACGAGATAAAGCGGACTTTTTGCTCCGGAAAAAGTTATTTTTTCAATATTTCCGTTTATTTTTTTCAGTTTCACCAAAACAACATCCATTCCGTCTGTGTTATTATTTGAGCCTTGTTTTAGAGTTTTAATAATTTCTTCGTTCATTTTGTTAAGAATGTCCGACGGTTTTTTTATTTGTTTTGTATTTATAATATCTTTCAAAATCATGTTTCCCAAAACCGATACAAAAGCTCCGGGAACTCCGTGTCCGGTGCAATCAACAACAGCTATGTAAATATTTTCAGTTAGTTTTTTCCTGTTTTTTTTAACAGAAAACCAATAAAAATCGCCCGATATTTTTTCTTTTGGAATTGATAGAATAAAATAATCGAGATAATTTTTTAGTGCGTTTTCTTGCGGCATAATTGCTTTTTGAATTGTGCCTGCATATTTAATACTGCTGTTTGTTTGAATATTTTGATGCCTGATTTTTTCGTTGTTTATAAAAATTGCTTCGCGTTGCGAAATAATTTCTTCGTTTTGCATTTCAAGTTTATTGTTTCTTTCAATAATTATTTTTTGGTTTTCTTGAATTTCTTTTGTTCTTTCAACTACAATTTTTTCGAGATTTTTATTTTGAAAATCAAGAGTATGCAAAAGTTCTTCGTTTTTGGAAAGTGAATAAGCAAAATTTGAAGCCAAGTTTAGTGTTTGAAAAAAGAAATAAATTAGGAATCCGTATATTGAAAGATAACCTATATTTACAATGTTTAATGAAAATAAAATGTCGTTAAAACTTGTAACAAACAGAAAAAACATTCCCAGAAATGCCCATGTTGAACCTTTAAGTTTTCTATATATTGCAATTGGAATTGCATAAAATACAAGATAACAGAATATAAACATTATGTATAATCCTTTCAAAAAAGCAAAATCTCGAATTGTAGAAACATCTGCAAACACACTAAATGTTATTAATGAGATTGAAAGCAGAATTGTTAAACGCAGAATAAATTTGCTAATTTCATTTTTAAACATTTGACTAAAAAACAGAATTATCATTACCGGATAAATTGATACACTGATGTGAACAAATCTTGTTATTAATGTAAAATCCGATAAAAAAATATTTTTAATAAATGTGTCGTTTGTAGATATTCCGAAAACTAAGAAAACCATTGAAAGTCCGGATAAATATAGTGAAGAATAGTCTTTTTTTCGTTTTATAAACATTATAAATGAAAAAAGTCCGAGCATTAACACAATTGATAAAATTGCTACAAGAATTGCAGATTCAAATACTTTATCTTTAAATGATGTCTCGTAATTTTGTATAACGAAAGGAGTAATTATTCCGGAAACGGGGTCGTCGAAATTTGCTGATTGAACAATAATTTCCAAAGTGTCATTTTTAAGTATTTCCGGTTGCAGTTTGGTAAATGATATTTTTAGTTCGGGTTTATATGTTTCTTTGTTTCTTGAAACAATTCCTGTATTACTGACAAGTTTTCCGTTAACCCAAATTTTATAAGATGAAAATATTCTGTCGCAAGAAAGTGCAATATCAAAATCTAAATTTTTAATTTCAACAAATAGTCTAAAAGTTGAAAATCCTTTTTTATTAAGTTTGCTCTTTTTTCCGAGTGAAGGAAGTGTGATATATTCGGGTTTATATTTTATATTCTTAAATGAATCGGGAGTTAACAGTTTGTTGTCGTAGTATTCCCATTCTCCTGTAAGTTTTACCGAATTATTGTTTTTTATTTGGAGAGTGTCAATAGAAATTATTCCTTTATTTGCAACAGGTTGGTTTTGTTTATTCTCACATGCCGAGAACAATATTAATAAGGCAATTATGGGGAAATATTTTTTCATAAATAAAGAAAACCTGTCGTAAAAAAATCAGAATAAATGTAAAAATAAATATCTGATTTTATAACAAATATCAATTTTTCATAAAAATAACAGTATTTTTTTATTTAAATATTATTTTTTGACAAACGGGTAATTAAATTAAAACCATTTTTCGGAGCCTTTGATTGCAAGAACAGTTATATCATCTCTTTGTTCTTCATTTCCTTTATATTTATCAAGTTGTGATTCAATAATTTCCTTTTGTTCAAAAAAATCTATCTCGGCAATTTCTTCAAGTAAAGTTATGAATTTAGGCGTTCCCAATCTTTTGCGTCTTTCATCATTTTGGTCAATAATTCCGTCTGTAGTGAGCCAAACGGTATCGTTTTGGTTTATTTCAAAATCGGTATTTGTAAATTCAATTTTTCCTCTTTTTGTTCTCACACCGCCGATTGAGCGTCTGTCGGCAGGAACAATAATAACTTCTTTGCTGTTTGAATTGTAAAGATATAAAGGTCTTTTTGCTCCGCAGAATTTTGCTAAGATATTTTTTTCTCCGGGAATTTTTTCAAGTCTTAGAAGGCATAAATCCATTCCGTCGTTGTTGTTGCTGGATTCTTGTCTTAAAGCATTTTTAACTTTTTCGTCGAGGCGTTCTAAAATTTCATTCGGACTAATTATTTTTTGTTCAAGCACAATTTCGTTTAAAAGTCTGTTTCCAATCATGCTCATAAAAGCTCCCGGAACTCCGTGTCCGGTGCAATCAACAGCAGCAAAGAATACTTTTTCGGTAAATTCTTCTTTTGCGGGTAAATGTGCGTGCCAATAAAAATCGCCTGAAACTACATCTTTTGGTCTGAAAATTATGTATGAATCAACAAATTTATCTATATCCGATTTTAACGGAAGAATTGCTTGTTGAATGTTTTTTGCATAAATAATACTTGAACGAATATGTCTGTTTTGGAATTCGATTTGCTCGTTTTGAATTTTTAGTTCTTCTCTTTGTGCCAAAAGTTCTTCACTTTTTTGACGAATTTCAAATTCAGCCATTTTTAGTTTTGAAATGTCTGTGTCAATGGCAATCAGGTTTTTAATTTTCCCGTTCCCGTTCAAAATAGGAGTAAGAGTTGTTCTAATCCAAATATTTTCACCGCCTTTTGCTTTTGCTTTAAATTCGTAATCAACTGTTTCTTTGTTTTCGATACAGTTCATTATCAGTTTTTTAATATGAGGTTCGCTTTGGTGAGCTATAATGTTTTTGCTTACATTTTTTGTTAATTCGTCGAATGTATGTCCGAACATTCTTGTGTAAGCATCGTTAATCCATGTGTAATTTCCTTCTGCATCGGTAACTAAAATGGCATTGTCTGTTTCGCTTGCAACAAGCGAGAGTTTTTCAAGTTCTTTATTTTGTTTTTCGAGTTCTCTTGCTTGCTCGATAATCATTTTATGTTGTTCTTTAATTTCATGTTCAGCTTTTTTCATTATGCTGATGTCTGTATCTATTGAAATTAATTTAATTACTTCACCTTCGTCGTTGATAATAGGTGTAATTGTTGTTTGAACCCATAAACTTTGACCGCTTCTGGTTGTATTGTTGCTTTCGTATATTCTTGTAGCTTTTAGTTCAATTGCTTCTTTTATAACTGTAACAATTTCAGGGTTTGTGCTTGCTTTTATGATGTTTGTGTCAAGTTCATTTCTCAACAATTGCAAAGTGTATCCGTAAAGTCTTGTAAAACCGGCATTTACCCATTCAAAATTTCCTTGGGCATCCATAATTGTAACTGCATTGTCGGTTTTACTGGCAACAATTGATAGTTTTTCGAGTTCAGAATTTATTAATTCAACTTGTTTGGATTGAGATACAATTTCTTCTTTTTGTTTATTAATTGCAATATTTTGTTCGTTAAGTTTTCTGTTTGTACGTTGTTTTTTAACCAATCCTCTTAAAACAACAAATACCAAGAAAACAATTAAAATGGAAAATGCAATAAATATATAAATTACACCTTTTTGGGTTTGAATTGTTGCGTGCGACTCACCAAGTTTTTTATCAATAGATTTTATACTGTCTTGTTTTTGCTTTAATTTTTTATCGGCAATAAGCATTTGTTCTTTTTGCTTATTGTATTCTTCTTGCTGAATCATAAGCTTTTGTTCTTGTTCATCAAGAACCGCCATATTGTTTCGGAGTTTTTCTCTTTGCTTTAAAACTTCAAAACTCATTGAGTCCAATCTTCTGTTTTTTTGTTGAACTTCTTTATCTTTCGATAGAATTAAACCTTGTTTATCTGTAATTTCCTTTCTTTGGTTTGATATTTTACTTTCTTGTTCGTCAAGGAGTTTTTCTTTGTCTTTTATTTCTTTTTTCTTTATTTCAAGTTTTTCGTGTTCGTTTTTTAATTCTTTTTCAGTATTGCTGTATAAATCTCTTAATATTTCTTCGGAACCGCCAAGTTTTAATACTGTTTTTGAAATTGAAATTCCGTTTTTTTCTGCATTTTTAAGGTTTATGTCAAATCTTTTTTGTCCTTTATCAAGAGGTAAAAAATTTATAACTGTATATTGAGGTCGGTTGTTTCTGTCGGTAAAAATAAGAACGGGTTTGTCTTTTATTTTTTCGTAAATAATATCAACATAAGCATTTTCGTTTTTTGTGATATATAAAATTTGTGTAGGAACAATATCTGTATAGCTTTTAAATCTTATAACTTTTACGGGTTTTCCTTTTATTGTTCTTGATTTTGAAAGTAATGCAATTTCGTGGAAAGCTTTTGTTGAAGAGAATACTCCAATTGTAATTGTTTTTATTGTATCTTCTTTTGGCCAATCAACTCCGTAGGCTATGTTGTATATGTACATAGCTTTTATTTGGTCGGGTGTTTGCTGACCAAAACTTGCTTGTGAAGCAAATATTGCAATTGAAAGTAATGATTTTAATATTAATTTTTTTATTTTTATCATTAAAAAACAAGCTTTTAAATATGCGGTTAAATTAGAAAAAAAAATCTTTACAAAAAATATTTTTTCTAACTATTGTTTACATTTTTTATAAATGTAATACTTTTAAACATGTACAATTGTAATTTACGATATTTTTTACTTTTTGTTTCAAATTTTATAAACAAATATTATACCTTTTTTTACATTCATTATTTACATATTGTAAATTTGCAAAAACTATTTTATTGGTTTTCTCTAATTTTTCTATATAAGCTTCGTGCTTCGGCAACAAATAAACTTTCGGGATGTTCTATCATTAATTTTTTGTAGTATTCAACTGCCGATTCTTTGTCGTTCAATTTGTTGTCGTATAATTTGGCCAAATCAAAAATTGCATTATCGGCTAATATATCGTAGGAATATTCTGTAATTATTTTTTGTAGATATTTTATTGTGTTTTCATAATCACCGCTTTTTTCATAAATTTTTGCTTTTAAATAATATGCTTCGTCAATAAGATTTCCGGATTTTGATTGTGTAATTAATGTATCCAAAATTTCTTGTGCTCTTTTATCTTTATTCATAAAAACTTTATATTCGGCATCTGCATATTTGTTTAAATCTATGTGTGTTGAATCGTCTTTGGTATTTTCTTCAATCAAATTTGAATAAAATATTGCATCGTTCGATACCGGTTTTGAAGTACTCGGTTTTAAAGCATCAAATTGTGCTTTTGCCCATTGAAAATTATTGGCAAAGTATGCAAGTTTTGCTTTTCTTAGTTTTGCTTCGTCGCCAATAGGCAAATTTTCGTTTTCTTTTTCGGCTTGTCCGTAAATTAATGCAGCTTGCCAAATATCATTTTTATAAAGAAGAATATCGCCAAGTTCTATTTTACAAATTGCCGTTAAATTTGGTTGAAGACCTTTTACTTTTATTGCATCGTTCAATAATTTTTCGGCTTCATCGGGTTTGTTAAGATAAAATGCTTGCAGATGTGCCAATTTTATTATGTTTCCTATTGTATTCGGACCAATTCCGAGTGAGTTTATTGTTTGAATAAATTCATTTTCCAAATTTTGAATTGTTTCGGGCGAGTTTATTGCGACTTCGGTTGCTTGCATATATAAAACATCTAATTTTCCTGTTTTTGCATCAATATAAAAAGCTCTGTCTCGACCTTTTTCAATTACATAATTATATGCTTTTATTGCTGTTTCGTAATCTTTATTTTCTGTTGAAATTTTTGCCAAATCTATAATTTTTTGTCCCGGATCGTTAATTCTTTTATCTATTGCAATTGCCTGAATTAATGCTTGCGAGAATTTTTTTTGTTGAACAAAAAGCCAAATCAGCATTTGGTTATTTGTTATTTCCGAACTGTTTTTTTGAATTCTTTTTAAAAGTTCAACTCTTAATATTTCCGAAAAATTATCCTGAATATCATTGTTCATGTAATATTGCATATTATTTTGAACCAATTCGATATTTTTTTTATCTTCAACCAATAAATCAAGATATTTATTTATCATTTCCGGATATTTTCTTTGAATTGCATAAACTGTTGCAAGTTCTGCATTAAAATTATTCCCGGTTTTTTCTTTTCCTTCTATATATGTTTTTTCGGCAAATTCGTATTCTTGCCTTGTAAGAAATGTGTTTGCTACATTTTTTATTTCATTTTCATCAACCGAAATTCCTTTTAATGCAATTTTATATTCTTTATCTGCTTCTTCGGTCATATCTTGCCTTTTATATAAATAGCCTAAATCGATATGTAGATTCAAATCGTTTTTATTTTTTCTTATTTCTTTTTTTATTTGTTTTTCGGCATCTTCATATTTTTTTTGTTCTATAAGGCTGTTTATTAAATAGGTAAAATAAAATTTTGCTCCTGTAGTTTTATATATTTCTTCAAACAAAAGTTCAGCTTTTTCGTATTCTTTGTCCTGAAAATATTTAATTGCAAGTTGTGTTTGCTCCGAAACATTTTGACCGAAACTAAGAGCCGTAATTAATAAAAATAAGAGAATATTTATATATTTTGTCATTTTAATTTATTGTGCTAAATTTATGTTTATAATTAACGTTAAAATTAGGAATTAATGTCTTTTTGGGGCAAAAATATCAGAAAAATACGTGTAGCAAAAAAAATGAGTCAAACTCAGTTTGCCGATTTGTTCGGTTTGCAACGCACAACTGTTGGCGCTTATGAAGAGGGCAGAGCCGAAGCTAAAGTTGAAACGCTGATAAATGTATCGGAATATTTTAAAATTAGTATCGACGATTTGCTCAAAAAAGAACTTACCGTTAATGATATTTTTCATTTCGATGAAAATTATCTTTCTAAAGAAAATTTAAATTATAAATAGTATTTATTTTAAGTTCAATATTTTATTAAAACATTCCTGAATTTAGCATTACAAGTGTGCAATCTTCTACGGTTTGAATATTATTTTCTTT
>DZBS01000001.1:42790-46829 GCA_022729995.1 Draconibacterium orientale
CTGAATTTAGCATTACAAGTGTGCAATCTTCTACGGTTTGAATATTATTTTCTTTTGCAATTTTGATGAATTCTTCGTTTTCGGTTCCCGGATTAAAAATTATTCTTTTTGGTTTTAAAGAAATTATATAATCATAATATTCGGGTTGAATTTTTGGTCCGATATATAAAGTAACCGTGTGAATATTTTCGTGGTTTTTTCTTTCGGTTATAATTTCTGTTTGGTCAATAAAACCTTTTTTGTTGCCCAAAGCAATAACTTCGTGATTGTTTTTTGTAAGTAATTTTATTGCTTTAAAAGAATATCTTTCAGGTTTTTCAGATGCTCCGATTACTAATGTTTTCATTTTTTTTGGTTTTTTTAAAGTTTATCAATCTTTAATAATTAAAACTGTTGCATAAGCCGAAATTCCTTTTTCTTTTCCTTGAAATCCAAGTTTTTCGGTTGTAGTAGCTTTTATTGAAATATCTTCAAAATCAATTTTCATTGTTTGTGCCAATATTTCTTTCATTTTTGGAATGTAATCTTTAATTTTTGGTTTTTGAAGAACAATTATTGAATCGATATTGGAAATTTTCCAATTTTTTTCATACAATAATTCCACTGTTTTTCGTAAAAGAATTTTACTGTCGATATTTTTTAATTCTTGATTCGTGTCGGGGAAATGAAAACCTATATCTCGCAAATTTGCTGCTCCCAAAAGTGCGTCGCAAATTGCATGAATAAGTGTGTCGCCGTCGGAATGACCAACGCTGCCTTTGTAATGTTCAATTTCTATTCCGCCCAAGAAAAATTTTTGATTAAGTTTTAATTCGTGAACGTCAAAGCCAATTCCTGTTCTTATTTTCATTCTTTATAAATTTTAAAAAGTGAGAAATCTTTGTAAAATTATTTTATTGAATTAGGCAGTTAAGAAATACATATAATTCTTTATTAGCTTTTGGCTGTTAGAAAAATAAAATATTTCGATTTAAAGTCTCAGAGAGACGATATTATGGTAGAAAACAGTTCCCGAAAAATTCCAAAACCACGTAGTGGTGGCATTAAATATCATAGTAAAATCTCAAAAAATAATAAACATCGTAAAATTCAATTTCAAATTTTTCTAAAAAATTCATTTACTATTTAAAAAAAAATAATGTCGTCTCTACGAGACTTTAAACCGAAATGTCATATTCTCTACCATAATATCGTCTCTACGAGACTTTTAAATTGATTTTAAAAATTTATAATATTCTTATTTATTTCTTGAATGCCTAATTCAATAATTTTATTTGTAAGATTTCTCTATTATTTTTTTATTTTTAAAAGTTTAATTTTTTATTTTCCAAATATATTTCCAAATCCGGGCAACATGTTTTGTGCAATACTTCCCATTTCTTTTTCGTGAAGTTCTTCGGCTTTTACTATTGCTTTGTTAACTGCAACTATTATTAAATCTTCAAGAGCTTCTTTGTCGGAAATTATTTCATCGTTGATAGAAATGTTTGTAATTCTTTTGTTTCCGGTTGCGGTAACTTTTATAAGTCCGTTTTCTGCTTCGGCTTCAACAAACATATTTTCAAGTTTTTTCTTCATCTCATCGGTTTGAGATTGCATTTGAGAGAGTAATTGATTTATCATTTTATATTATTTTGAAAGATATTTATCAATAATTTTTAATAATTCGTCTTGTTTTACAGGTTTTTCGATATATTCGTCGCAACCGGATTCAAATCCTTTTTTTCTTTCGGTTTCCATTGCATAAGCTGTTTGAATTACAATAGGAATTTTTCTGTTGAATTGTTTTATTCTTTTTGTTGCTTCGTGCCCGTCCATATACGGCATTTTTACATCCATAAGAATTATATCTATTTTACAATTTTCAGTAACTTTTTCAACGGCATCTTTACCGTTTCTGCTCCAAATAATATTTATTTTTGTGTTTTTTAAAACTTCATTCAAAAACAAAAAATTCATTTCTTCGTCTTCGGCAACAAGTAATGTTTTTTCGGGCCAAAAATATTCTTTCTTTATATTATTTGTATATGTTTCTTGAACATCTTCTTCGGGGTAATAAATATCTTCTTTTTTAGGAATTGTAAATTTGAAAGTTGTTCCTGCATTTTCTTCCGAATCAACAGATATTTCGCCTCCAAGAAGTTCTGTTAAACTTTTTGAGATTGATAAACCTAAACCTGTTCCGCCGTAAAGTTTTGTTTTGTCGGCAGGTATTTTTGAAAATCTGTCGAAAACATATTCAATTTTTTGTTTGTTGATTCCAAGTCCTGTGTCTTGAACATAAAATTCAAGAAATTCACGATTGTCTTTTACAATTGTAGAATATCCGTATTTTATAAAGCCTTTTTCTGTAAATTTTATTGCATTTCCGAGTAAATTTGTAAGAATCTGATTTATTCTGTATTTGTCGGAAATTATATTGAAAAATTTATCTTTTTCGCCTTTTTCAACAATAAGTTCAATATGAGTTTTTCCCATTCTTCCTTTGTGTGCTTCAAATGAAATTTTAAGTTCATCGAGCATTTGATTAATGTAACATTTTGTTTCGGAAGTTGTAACTTTTTGTGCTTCAATTTTTGAGACTTCAATTATATCGTCGATTAGCTTTAATAATTGGTTTGCATTATAATTAATTTGGTCGATATAAATTATTTTTTTTTCGTCGGGGATATTCGGAATTGCCAATAATTGCGAAAATCCGACAATTGCATTCATTGGAGTTCTGATTTCGTGCGACATATTGGAAAGGAAAGACGACTTTAATTTATCTGCTTCTTCGGCTTTTTGTTTTTGTCGAATAAGTTCTTTCTCTCTTTTTTTAAGGTCGGAAATATCTGTTACAATTCCAATAATATTTTTAATTTTTCCGTCGGTTCCGTAAAGCGGTGATTTATTCACAATTCCATTATGAAATTCTCCGTCGGGAAGTGGTATTTTTGTGATATGTTGTTTTTCTTCTCCTTTTTCAAAAACAAGTTTATCTATTTCTTCATGAAATTGTGCTTTTTTATTTTGCACAAAATCGTTTATTTTTTTACCAATGATATTTGATTTATCGGTGTTTAAGAATGTGCAAAAAGCGTCGTTGCATTCAATATAAATTCCTTTTTTGTTTTTTATAAATATTGGTGTCGAAATGTTATTTATAAGTCTTAAAGGGAATTGGGCATATTGTTGTCTTGCAGAATCTGTTTTAACGAATACATTGTCAAAAATTGCTTTAATTTCAAAAATTTCTGCGGATTCGTTAATAAATGAATGAGTTCCAAAATTATAGGCATAAGATTTCTGAAAAATTTCTGTATTATTTGAAAAAACTGAAATTATTTTTATTCCGGAATTTGATATATTTTTACATATTTGATGTTCGTCTTCAATAATTTTATCAATATTAATAAAAATACCTACAGTTCCGTTATATTCAAGAATTTCTGAAAGATTTGTAATTTCTGTATATGATTCTCCTATAAGGTTTAATTTTTCATTAAATACTTCTTCTGTTTTATATGTGAAAATTCCTGAAAACATATTTATTTTATTATTCTTCTAAATGATTTTAATCTTTTTTTGTAATAATCTATATCTAAATCGGAAATTACAACTCCTCTGCTGTTGCTTGTTGCCGAATGGATAAAAAATATTTTTCCGTTTTCGTTCGACACAACAATTCCTACATGACCTGTTGAAGGACTTGATAAATCTCTTGTTTTGAATGTAATTACATCACCTTTTTTGCAGTTTTCTTTTGATATTTCTTCGCCAAAATTGTCGTAATCTCTTGACATTCTCGGGACTTTGTATCCAAAATGCGAAAAAACATAATTAACAAATCCCGAACAATCAAATCCGGTTTCGGGAGAACCTCCTGCATATTTGTATTTTATTCCGATATGTTTTGATGCAAACTGAATTATGCTGTCTGCTTGAGTTCGTAAAGTGTCGGATTTTATATTTTTTCCGAGTTCAATTTTTTTAACAATATTAGTAGTATCAAATGATTGTGAAAATAATTGGATGTTAATTGATAAGCCTAAAAATA
>DZBS01000001.1:46929-110039 GCA_022729995.1 Draconibacterium orientale
TTATTTATTTATTCATATCTAAGTGCCGTAATAGGATCTAATTTTGATGCTTTTACTGCCGGAATATATCCTGCTAAAAGCCCTACAATAAAACAAATTAATACTCCGAGCAAAATCCATAACCACGGAATTATAAAATCACTTCCAATAGCTGTAGAAACAAGATTCCCGATTAATATTCCAAGAATTATTCCTAAAACTCCGCCAATTTGTCCAATAAATACCGATTCGAAAAGAAATTGTTGTTTTATTAATTTTGAAGTTGCTCCAAGAGCTTTTCTTGTTCCAATTTCTCTGGTTCTTTCGGTAACGGAAACCAGCATTATATTCATCAAACCAATTGCCGCACCCATAAGTGTAATTAATCCTATAACCATTGCTGCATAAGTTACATAGCTTATATTTTCTAAAAGCATATTTGCTAAATTATCGCTTTTTGTAATTGTGAAATCTGAATTTTCTTTTGCATTAAGTTTTCTTATTTTTCTGAAAACACCTTCGGCTTCGCCTGTTGCTATTTCTAAAGTAACATTTGTTGAAGGTAATACATTTATAAGAAATGAAGCATCGGGTCTCGGAAAATTTTGACGAGCATTTGCAACTGTAACCATCAATATTTTATCATCGCTAAATCCCATACTCGAACCTTTGGATTTTAATACTCCGATAATACGATACCATTTTCCGTTTGCAGAAATTATTTTTCCTAAAGGATCGGTTTTTTTAAATAATGTTGATGCAAGTTCGCTTCCGATTATTGCGTTGTTACTAACCGAAAATGCTTCTTTTTCGGTAAAATTCCTTCCTTTATCAATTTCAAATCCGGAAGTATAAATAAAATTTTCGTCGATACCGGAAACAGGAATATTTGGATTTGTTTTTTCAGATTTGTATTTTATAGTTGCATTTCCTGTAGACCTTATTGAAACAGAAACTGTTGCCGGAAAATTAAAATCTTTTTTAAAATCTTTAGCTTGATTATATGTTATTCTGACATTTTTATCTTGGTTGTTGTTTCTGTGTCCGCCTCTTCTCACATTAAAATCATTACTCGTTATACTGAATGTATTTGCACCCATTCGTGTAAATTCGCTTGTAATGCTCGATTTTATTGCTTCTGTGGCAGTAATTATTCCTGTTAGAGCCATAATCCCTACTGCAATAATTAATACGGTAAGAACTGTCCGTAAAATATTTGAACGAATCGAATAAATTGCAATCTTAAAGTTCTCAATAAATAAACTATCTTTCATTTTCATATTCTACGGACAATTAATAATTTAGTTTCTTCCCGAAAGTAAAGCTACAAGCCTTAACATTTCAAAGTATAACCACACAAGAGTAATCATAATTCCAAAACCCGAATACCATTCCATAAATTTTGGCATTCCTTGTTCTGCACCTTTTTCAACACTGTCAAAGTCAAGAATTAAATTCATTGATGCTACTCCAACAATTACAAGTTGAATTAAAACTCCTACAATTCCTAAGTTGAATAATGAAATTCCTCCTCCGAAAAGAGAAAAAATCATATTCAAAATATAAAAAAAGAAAACTCCGCCTGTGGCAATTATTACACCTTTTTTAAATTTTGGAGTAGCTTTTAATACACCGGTTTTGTATAAAACCAGCATTAAAAATAAAACCGATAATGTTAATCCTACAGCCGTGAAAACAATTCCGTCATAAAATTTAGCATACATTGCAGAAACTGCACCAACCAAAACACCTTCAACCAAAGCATAAGCAGGAGCAGTATATGGAGCCCATTGAGGTTTGAAAATTGTAGCAAAAGCCAATACAAGTCCTCCAATTACACTAAAGATTAATAAACTTGAAGATGCAGTTCCGGAAACAACTGTATTCCATGACAATACACTCGATGCAATTAATAATGCAAAAAGAATAAACGTTTTATTTAATGCTCCGTTAACGGTCATAACTTCTGCGGAATCAGTTGCAGTAAAATCTACACTTGCAAATCTTTTTTGACTCAACGCAGGATTTGTTGATCTTCCTATTCTCATTTATTTTAAAAATTTAATTAACAAAATTGCAAAAAAATATCTGTTTATAAAAATAGAAAAAATCGTGCCCCAACAAAATTTATGACTATTTGTCATTTTTTTGAAAAATATTCATAAATTATAATATTTTTGTAGAAGAAAATAATTAGATTAGTCTGAAATTTTTCAGGCATTAAATTTGCACATATAAAAAATATACAAAATTTGAATAATATTTCGTTAGTATATTATTAACTCGCTTAAATCGAAATATTGAAAAAAAATGATTATGAAAAACACTCAAATTTTCAAAACTTTATTAATTGCTACTTTATCAACACTATATGCAGTTACATTAATTGCACAACCAAATAAAATGATTTTTGTTGAAGGCGGAACATTTATGATGGGAAACCCGAGAACAACCGGTGAATATAAAGGAGATACAGATGAAAAACCTGTTCATAAAGTTACTGTCGGCACATTTTATATTTGCGAAAATGAAGTAACTGTTAAACAATATAAAGAATATTGTACCGCAACAGGCGTAAAAATGCCTTCTGAACCCGATGAAGAATGGTTAGACTCGCATTTGGATACAAAAAAACTATACGCTTCTTCCGGAAAAAAATGGTGGGGTTGGAACGATTTATTTCCAATTCATAACGTTAACTGGTTTTCTGCTGTAGAGTATTGCAATTGGTTAAGTCACAAAGAAAATTTAGAAAAATGTTACACTAAAAATGCCGACGGCGGTTGGGAACTTGACAGAACAAAAAACGGCTATCGTTTACCAACAGAAGCAGAATGGGAGTTTGCTGCAAGAGGAGGGAAAAAAAGTATGAATTATATTTTTAGCGGAAGCAATAGTTTAAATGAAGTTGCTTGGTATGATGAAACATCATTATTGTCCGGACCTCAAAAAATTAAAACCAAAAAACCTAATGAATTAGGAATATATGATATGAGCGGTAATGTTTGGGAATGGTGTTCGGATTATTATAAAGCCGATTATTATTCCGGTTCACCTGAAAAAGACCCTTTTTTCTCTGTATCAATGTCATATAGAGTTATAAGAGGCGGTTCGTGGCATTATTCGGGTGATTTAGCAACTACCACCGGAAGAGACGGTCCGGAACCTGCTTATACAAATTTTAATTATGGATTTAGATTAGTAAGGTCAAAAATTTAAAAAAATAATGTGCCGATAAAAACATCTGTGTATATTTTTCGACACATTATGAATTAAATATTTAGGATGTTTCTATACCGAGAAATCGGGAAAAGTTCTGACTATTGAAAATTAAAAAATATAAACACATGAAACATCCATGTAAGTTTCACGACACACAAACGAATGATTATTCAGGATGTTCCTATTTGACCATTGAAAATTAAAAAATATAAACACATGAAAATAATGTCAAAAATTACCGGTTTTATACTTCTATTTACAATATTTTTTAGTAAAGTGACGGCTCAAACAGAGCCTCAAATGGTGTTTGTAAAAGGAGGAACTTTTATGATGGGAAGTGAAAAAGGCGACAGCGATGAAACTCCTGTTCATAAAGTAACTCTTAGCAATTATTATATTAGTATTTATGAAATTACAGTTGCCCAGTATAATGAATATTGCAAAGCCACCGGAAAAGGACTTCCCGCATTTCCTTCCGAAGAATGGTATCAAGAGCATGACAAAGCCAAAAAATGGGAGTGGAAAGACAATAACCCGATAACATACCTAACTTGGAAAGATGCATCAGACTATTGCGTTTGGCTTTCTAAATCAACAGGTAAAAATTATTCGCTTCCCACAGAATCACAATGGGAATTTTCAGCCAGAGGCGGAACACTGTCGAAAAATTTTAAATTTAGCGGAAGCGACAATATTAATGAAGTTTCATGGTATGACGAAACAACTTACGAAAGAGGTCCAATGCCTGTGGGACGTTTAAAACCCAACGAGTTAGGAATTTATGACATGAGCGGAAATGCTTGGGAATGGTGTTCGGATTATTATGCAAAATATAAAGCAGGTGTTTTCAAAGACCCAATTGGTGCACCAAAAGGTTTATACAAAGTTGTTAGAGGCGGTTCGTGGTATTATGTTGATAAAATGTGCTCTGTTACTTCCAGAGACGGACCATACTCAAATTACACAAATTATAATTATGGTTTTAGGGTTGTAATTAATCCGTAAAAAAAATAATTTAAAGCGATTTTTTTTTAAATCGCTTTTTTTATTTCAATTTATCAAATTTTTTATTTTAAAAATATAACTATTTGATTTAATTGGGTTTAAGCTCAATTTAGATTTTGTTTCAATTTTGAAAAAAAATGAATTTCAAAATTTTAATTGATTGTTTCTTTTTTAATAAGCAATTTGAGTTTAATTTTGTAAAAAAAAATTATGAATTCTTTTCAAAAAATAAAATTATACATCTCAATATTTTTGTTTATTCCGATATTGTTTAACTCTTGTAAAAACGATGCCGAAGAAAATGAATTGAGCATTTTATTGGCTTATCTTTCCGAAAACAATATATTAACAGAACCAACTTCATCAGGATTATATTACATTGAATCCGGATTTTCAACACCCGAATCAATAAATGCCTTAAAACCTGTTTCGGGCGACACGGTTGTTGTAGTTGTAAAAGGCTATCTTCTTACTTCTCCGGAAAATGTGTTTGTAGAAAAAACATATTTGGAACCCGAAAAATACGTATACAAAAAAGATGATGTTATTAAAGGCTGGGAAGAAGCTATCGGTTATATGCGAAAAGGAGTTTATGCAAAAATTATTGTTCCTTCAAATCTTGCATACGGAAAAGATAAAGTAGGATTAATTCCTCCTTATTCAACACTTATTTTCGAAATAAGAGTTTTAGATATAAAATAATGCAAGCTTTTATTTCTCTTATTTCAAATTGGTTTTTCTCAAATTACATTGAACTGTTTGCCACAATTTCAGGTTTGCTGTATATATATTTTTCGGTGAAGCAAAATGTTTTGTTATGGTTTTTTGGAATTATTACATCTGCACTTTATATTTTTGTGTACTACAACTCAAAATTTTATGCAGATATGTCGCTTCAGTTTTACTATCTGGCAATAAGTTTCTACGGTTGGTATTTTTGGGTCTTTTATAAAAATAAAGAAGAAAAAGAATTTCCGGTTTCAAAAACAAATTTTAAAGAAGCATTTATATATATAACAATAACAATTTTACTTTTTGCAATTTACAGTGTAATACTTTTACAAACAGATTCAAATATTGTATATTGGGATTCATTCACTACAGCTGCCGGAATTACGGCAACTTGGATGCTGGTGAAAAAGAAAATTGAACAATGGATTATTTGGATAATTGTTGATATTGTTTCAATTGTTTTATATTTAAATAAAGAATTGTATTTAACTGTTATATTGTTTATTGTATATACAATTCTTGCTTTTGTAGGTTATTTTGCTTGGAAAAAAAATTTGGCTGTTAAAGTATAATTATTTTGAAAAAAATTGTAATTACAGGACCCGAGTCTACCGGAAAATCGGATTTGTCAAAATATTTGGCAAATTATTACAATACTTTTTTTATTCCTGAATTTGCACGAAAATATATTGAGAATTTAAACAGAAAATATACTTTTAACGATGTTGTTGAAATTGCAAAACAACAAATTATAGATTTTAAAAAGGAATATTCCGAAGAAAATAAATATATTTTTTTTGATACCGGATTAATAATAACAAAGATTTGGTTTGAAGAAGTTTACGGTAAAATTCCTTCTTTTTTGGAAGAAGCACTTTTGCAAATCAAAGTAGATTTATACCTTATTTGTTATCCGGATATTGAATGGAAATATGACAAAGTTAGAGAAAACGGAGGCGAAAAAAGAAATTATCTGTTTAAAAAATATTTGCAAGAAATTGAAAATCAAAATGTAAACTATAAAATTGTAAAAGGCGTTGGACTCGAAAGATACCAAAATGCCATTGATGCAATATTATCGGCATAAGGTTTGCATAATTATAATGAAACAACATAGTTTTGCGTTATAAAATAAATTTAAAAATTGAAAATTATACAGACTCATGAAAAATCAAACTAAATTATTCTTTTTAACTTTAATAATAGTTATATCTTCGGTATTCGTTCCCTCTCGCTCATTTAGTCAGGAAGTTACGGGAAATGAGAATCTTAGTAATGAAAAAATTGTTTATTGGTTTTATATCAATTTAAAAATTCTGACCGACAGAGAAACCAAAATGCAAAAGTATGATATTAGAAGATTAGGCGATCAAATAAGTGCAGGAACAGTAAAGGAATATGATATAAAATTATGGGAAAGCCTAAGCAACGGAAGTAAAATTCCTATCGGACCTTTTTATAATTATACTGAAGCAAACCAAGCAAAAAAATTCTATAATATTGGAGTTGAAGAAAAACAAGACTCACTTTTTAGTGCCGATAAAGAAATATTTTGGTTTATTTTGCGTGTTGCCAGAAGAGAAAGATCTAATTCATATCAGTTAATAAGAATTCCGGGAGCTGTTGCATCAGGACTTCCTTCAGATTTTGAAAATTTCTTGGAAGTAAACTTAACGTCTTTAGCTTTAACTATTGGTCCTTTTTGGGATAAACCCGAAGCCGAAGAAGCAAAAAGAAGATACAGATTGCATTAATATTTTCTAAATTTAAAAAAAACCGGATTTTTAAAGTTCGGTTTTTTTTATTTAGAAAATTACAAAGTTCCGTTTTCAATTTTCACAACAATTTCTTCAATCCAAACATCTTCGCCGGCAGGGTCATATTCATATTTCAAATTTGTGCTAAAAATTCGGGCTACCGATTGCCAAAATATTGCACTTACTCCGCCTTTAAAATGTTCTACTAATTCATAAGTAGTGTGTGTTGTTTCTCTGTCAACAAGCTTAATAAGAATTCGTCCTTGAGTGAAAGTCATATCGCGAATGTCGTCTTCAAACTCTTTTTTTAATTCCTTTTCTTTTATTTTGATATATTTTGTTTTTTCCCTTTCATTGTCCATATTTCGCAATACAAACTCCGATTCGTTAAAAATATTTTTTATTATCAGAGAATAAGGATATACTTTTTTGATATTTCTTTCCATTTTGTTATATCGTTTTTTCTCTTTATCGTTTTTAAACTCTCTTTCGGAAAAAATAATTATGGGTTTTACTTTTACTGTATAAATTTCTTCGCCGTTTTCATAAGAACCGTATACAATCATACCTTTACCGTCTTTAATCATATTATACATTTCTTGCCCGCTAAATTCTTTTGTTTGTGATTTAGAAGCCAATGTAAACGTGAACATTACAATAAATATGACCAATAACTTTTTCATTTTTTATTTAATTTATTTATTGTTTTTTGAAATATTTTATTTCAGAAGGAAACTTAATATTCTAACGTACAAAATTACTAAAAATTTTATTTATGAATTCTATTTTTTCTCCAATTTGATTCTTGTTTTTCTATTATTTTTTCTGAAAAAACATACTTTGAGTTGTTATTTAACAATGCGAATGCTGAAAATATTGCTGCAAGTTCTTCTTCCGGAGTTTCTTTAAAAATTTGTCCGGTATAATTTTTCTTTACAAAATTAGTATCATAATTTCCGCTGACAAAATCATTGTGTTGCATCACAATTTTTCCGAACTGCAATGTTGTTTTTACTCCCGATATTTTATATTCGTCAATTGCTCTTATCATTCTCGAAATAGCTTCATTTCTGTCTTTGCCGTGAGTTATTAATTTTGAAATCATAGGGTCGTAATAAACCGGAATGTCCATTCCTTCTTCAAATCCGTCGTCAACTCTAACTCCGGCACCTTCGGGTTTTCTGTATATTTTTAATTTTCCGATATCCGGAACAAAATTATTTTCGGTATCTTCGGCATAAACTCTTAATTCAATGGCGTGTCCCAATATTTTTAAATCTTCTTGTTTGAAACTTATTTCTTTTCCTTCGGCAATTTTTATTTGTTCTTTCACAAGGTCGGTTCCGGAAATTAGTTCCGTAACCGGATGTTCTACTTGCAATCGCGTGTTCATCTCTAAAAAGTAATAATTCATTTTTTCGTCAAGAAGAAATTCTACCGTTCCGGCTCCCAAATAATCGCAAGCTTTTGCAACTTTAACGGCATCTTTTCCCATTCTTTCTCTTAATTCCGGAGTTAAAACCGACGAAGGTGCTTCTTCAATAACTTTTTGATGTCTTCTCTGTACAGAGCATTCTCTTTCAAAAAGATAAAGCGTGTTTCCGTGCGAGTCTGCAAGAATTTGAATTTCAATATGTCTGGGTGATGTAACATAACGTTCCATAAAAACAGAACCGTCGCCAAATGCCGATAAAGCTTCACTTACGGCAAGTTTTATTTGTTCGTAAAAATCTTCTTCTTTTTCAACAATTCTCATTCCTTTTCCGCCGCCGCCTGCAGCAGCTTTAATCAGAATCGGATATCCGATTTCTTTTGCAATCATTATTGCTTCGGAAATATCACGCACCGGCGAATCGGTTCCGGGAACCATGGGAATATTATATTTTTTAACGGCTGCTTTGGCTTCCAATTTATTTCCCATAACTTTTATGGCTTCTGGTTTGGGTCCTATAAAAATTATTCCGGAATCGGTAACTTTCTTTGCAAATTCTGCATTTTCCGATAAAAAACCGTAGCCCGGATGAATTGCGTCAACATTTAGTTTTTTGCAAATTTCAATTATCTTATCGCCCAAAAGATATGATTGATTTGACGGCGGAGGTCCAATGTTTACGGCTTCGTCGGCATATTTAACGTAAGGCATTGTTCTGTCGGCATCGGAAAATATTGCTACGGTTTTTATTCCCATTTCTTTGGCCGATCGCATTATCCTCAATGCTATTTCTCCGCGATTTGCAACCAATATCTTTTTTATTTTTCCCATTATTTATTTTCTGTTTTTACAATTAATTTTTTAATCTGTTTTTTGCTAAAATTATTGCTTCATTTAATTTTTGTGATAAAAGTTCTATGTTCGGAAGTTTTGTATAATATTCGGCAACTTTAATATGTTCATTTTTGTCGAGCATTAAATAGTTTATTTGTTCTTTTGATTTTTCGCTGCAAAGAATTAAGCCGATTGGCAAATTTTCTCCTTCTCGCATTTCATTATGTTCGAGCCATCTTAGGTAAAGTTCCATTTGTCCCTTGTATTCAGCTTTAAATTTACCAATTTTTAATTCTATAGCAATTAAAGATTTCAATCCTCTGTGATAAAAAAGCAAATCAATATAAAAATCTTCATTGTCAATTATAATTCTTTTTTGTCTTGCAAGAAAGGCAAAATCTGTTCCTATTTCGGTTATAAAATTTTGTAAATTTTGTAAAATTGAACTTTCAAGGTCTTTTTCGCTGTAAGTGTCTTGCAAACCTAAGAAATCTAAGAAATACGGATCTCTGAAAGTTAAATCAGGTGATATTTTATTTTCTGCTTCAAGTAATTTTAAATCATTAATAATTGTATTTTCGGGAGTTTTGCTAATTGCCGTTCTCTCATAAAGCATGCTCGAAATTCTATCTTGCAGTGTTCTTACGCTCCATCTTTCATAATTGCACAATTGAATGTAGAATTCTCTTTTTAATTCATCAGATATTGATAAAATTGAATAAATATGCGACCAGCTCAATTGTGCAGACACTGTCTGCACAATTTCAAAATCCGGAAATAGTTCATAGAATTTAACAAAGTTATGTAAATTTCGTTTACTAAAACCTCTGCCGTATAAACTTGTTAATTGAATTCCTAATTCTGTAATTATATTTTTACCGTAGTCGGCTCTGTTATTTTTAAGAATATCTTGATTTATTTGCTTTCCAATTTGCCAATACAAAATAGAAAGTTCCGAATTTATTGTTTGAGCAACTCTTTTTCGGGTTGAATCAATTAGTGATACAATTGAATTTATCAATTCTGATTTATTAATCTCAAGATTACTCATTTTATTTACATAGATAGATTTCTCCAAAAATATGTATTTTTTGTCGAAATTTAAAAAAAATCAATTTAAGCATTTTAAAAAACAGATTTACAAACTATAAAATAAACACATCAAAAAAGGCTGTCGTAATTAAACAACAGCCTTTATATTTATATTGATATTTTATATTTTTTTATCCGTTAACTTTTTTATGGTCGGCCAAAAATTTTGCAAGTCCGATATCTGTAAGCGGATGATTTAATAATCCCATAATTGCATCAAGAGGTGCGGTAATTACATCTGCTCCGGCTTCGGCACATTGGATAATGTGTTGTGTGCTGCGAATTGATGCTGCAAGAATTTGTGTGTCGAAGGCATAAAAATTATACATTTCAGACATTTTGTGAATTAGCTCAACTCCGTCGGAAGAAATATCGTCTAATCGGCCAATGAAAGGCGAAACAAATGTTGCTCCGGCTTTTGCTGCTAAAAGTGCTTGTCCTAATGAAAATACAAGCGTGCAATTGGTTTTTATTCCTTTATCCGAAAAATATTTTATTGCTTTTATTCCGTCTTTTATCATTGGAATTTTAACAACTATTTGAGGATTTAATGCTGCAAGAATTTCTCCTTCTTTTATCATTCCTTCAAAATCTGTTGCAATTACTTCGGCGCTAACTTCGCCGCCTTTGGCAATTTGGCAAATTGTTTTGTAATGGTTTTTTACGTTTTCATCGCCTTTAATTCCTTCTTTTGCCATTAACGAAGGATTTGTTGTTACTCCGTCTAAAATTCCTAAGTCTTGAGCTTCTTTAATCTGGTCAAGATTTGCAGTATCTATAAAGAATTTCATTGTGTATATTTTTTAATTATTGAAGATGTGAAATTTGGATTTTTTTCAAAAAAAAGTGGGTAAGCTACTTATATCGCACTGCTCAACTTAATTACCCTTGCTTCGGTCAGGACCTGGGGGAGTTCAAAAGGAGCTAGCCGTATAAGACTTACCCGTCGCAAATATATAACACTTTTTTACAACCAAAAAAAAAATCAGCATTTTAATAAAAAAAATTCCGAAGCAAAGTTTTTAGGCTGTTAATAACTAAATTCAGTAAAAAAAAATTATTAATTTATATTTGTAAGATTTTTAAAATTAAAACATAAAGTATAGATGAATAACAAGCATGTTGAAATTATAGCAAGAAGTTTAGGAATTACGCAAAAACAAGTTTCAAATACAATGTCTCTTTTAGATGAAGGAGCAACAATTCCTTTTATCAGCCGATACAGAAAAGAACTTACCGGAAGTCTTGACGAAGTGCAAGTTGCATCTGTTCGCGATTTATATGAACAATATACAGAACTCGAAAAACGAAGAGAAAGTATTATAAAATCTATAGAAAAACAAGATAAACTTACCGATGAACTTCTAAATAAAATTAATGCAACATATAATATTACAGAATTAGAAGATTTATATTTACCATATAAAGTAAAGAAAAAAACAAAAGCAGTTGTTGCAAAAGAAAAAGGATTGGAACCTTTGGCTTTGGAAATTCTTAAACAAACAAATATTGATGTAGATGATTTTGCATTAAAATTTGTTAACGATGCAGTTCCCAATACAGATGAAGCTTTGCAAGGAGCACGCGATATTATTGCAGAAATTATTAATGAAGATACAAAAGCAAGAGATATTGTGCGTTTGGAATTTAAACGTTCTGCTCTTGTAAGTTCAAAAGTTGTAAATTCCAAGAAAGAAGAAGCAGCAAAATATGCCGATTATTTTGAGTTCGACGAGCCTTTGGCAAAAATTCCTTCGCACCGATTAATGGCAATTTTGCGTGCTGAAAGAGAAGGTTTTTTAAGAGTGAAAATTAATCCGGAAGCGGAATTTACTGTTGAAAAACTACAACGAATTTATGTGAAAGGAAAAAATTCTGCCTCGAAACAAGTTGGCGAAGCTATTGAAGATTCTTACAAAAGACTTTTGGAGTCTTCAATAGAAACCGAATACAGGAATTTGGCAAAAGAAAAAGCAGACAAAGAAGCTATTGACGTTTTCTCACAAAATTTACGTCAGCTTTTATTAGCTTCACCTTTGGGCGAAAAACGCATTTTGGCTCTCGATCCCGGATTTAGAACAGGTTGTAAAGTTGTTTGTCTCGACAGTCACGGAACGCTTTTACACAACGAAACTATTTACCCGCATGCACCTCAAAACGAAACACTTTTGGCTGCAAAAAAAATATCTTCACTCGTAAATGCATATCAAATAGAAGCAATTGCAATAGGAAACGGAACTGCAGGCAGAGAAACCGAATATTTTATAAGAAGTGTTGTTCGTTACGATAAAGAAATTCAAGTTTTTGTGGTAAGCGAAGACGGAGCTTCGGTTTACTCGGCTTCAAAAGTTGCCCGCGAAGAATTTCCAGAATATGATGTAACTGTTCGCGGAGCAGTTTCAATCGGACGAAGATTATCTGACCCGTTGGCTGAGCTTGTAAAAATCGACCCTAAATCTATCGGTGTCGGTCAATATCAGCACGATGTTGACCAAAAAATGTTGCAAAAAAGTTTGGACACAGTTGTTGAAAGTTGCGTAAATACTGTTGGTGTTGATTTGAATACTGCAGGAAAATATCTTTTAAATTATGTTTCCGGACTTGGTGCACAATTAGCTCAAAATATTGTGGATTATAGAAATGAAGCAGGTGGATTCAAATCGAGAAGTGAACTGAAAAAAGTAAAAAGATTGGGCGATAAAGCTTTTGAGCAAAGTGCCGGATTTTTAAGAATCAGAAATGCCAAAAATCCTCTTGACAATACATCTGTTCATCCAGAATCGTATTATATTGTCGAAAAAATGGCGAAATCATGCGGAGCCGGAATTAAAGAATTTATTGAAAAACCAGAACTTCGTAAACAAATCAATTTAAATTTATTTATTGATGATAAAATTGGACTTCCAACTCTGAAAGATATTATGACAGAGCTTGATAAACCGGGAAGAGATCCTCGCGAGCAAATTAAAATATTTGAATTTTCAAAAGATGTTTATAAAATCGACGATTTGAAAACAGGAATGGTTTTGCCCGGGATTATTACAAACATTACTAATTTCGGTGCTTTTGTAGATGTTGGAGTTAAGCAAGACGGACTTGTTCACATTTCTCAATTAGCCGACAAATTTGTTTCAAATCCGAATGACGTTGTGAAACTGCATCAGCATGTTAAAGTAAGAGTTGTTGAAATTGACACCGAAAGAAAAAGAATTCAATTAACAATGAAAGATATTTAAAAATGTGTATTGAAATTTTTTATATTGACAAAAAAATAACTCTGAAAAGAAACGAAAATTCGCATGAGAATATTTCTCTTTTAAAAGAAAAAATTTTTGATTTTTTGCTTGATAAAGAAAAAGTTGAAATGGAAATTTTTTCAGATAATTCCGATGAATTACTATTGCATATTAAATCTTTTTTCAAATATATTGAAGCCGCCGGCGGAGTAGTTTTCGATAAAGAACATAAAAACATTCTTCTTCTGGAAAGACTCGGGAAGTGTGATTTGCCGAAAGGTAAAATCGAAAAAAACGAAAAACCCGAAGAATCTGCAATTCGCGAAGTTTCGGAAGAGTGCGGAATTTACGGTCAACGAATTTTAAAAGAAATTCAACCCACATATCATATTTATATTCTAAACGAAAAATATTATCTAAAAAAAACATATTGGTTTGAAATGGAATATTATGGAAATGAAAAACCGACACCTCAAATTACCGAAAATATTTCTAAAGTTTACTGGAATAAAATCTGTGATTTAGAACAATGTTTGGCTAATACATATTCAAATTTATACTCAATATTTGATAATTATCAAAGAATTTTATAAGGGTTTAAAATATTAATATATTTATATTTATAACTTTATTGTTATTTTTATTTACACTAAATAAAGATTTTGTAAAAAAAAAAAAAAAGTATAAAAATAAATTGTCATAGAACAATATGTTTATACTTTTGGAAAAAAATTAAAATCATTATATTCAATTATGTCAGATTTAATTAGAATAAAAAAAGGTTTAGACATCAATTTAGAAGGAAAAGCCGAGAGAAATTTGTCGGAAACAAAAACATCGGTATTTTATGCCGTTAAACCAACAGATTTTCACGGATTAACACCCAAAGTTATTGCTAAACCCGGAGATGAAGTAAAGGCAGGAACGCCGTTATTTTATGACAAATACAAACCAAATGTGCTGTTTACGTCACCGGTAAGCGGAAAAATTAGCGCAATAAACAGAGGTGAAAGAAGAAAAATTCTCGAATTTGTTGTTGAAGCTGACGGAAAAAATCAAAGCGAAGAATTTGTAAAATCTAACCCAAACGAACTTTCAAGAGAAGTAATTAAAGAAAATCTTCTTAAAAGCGGTTGTTGGCCTTATATTCTTCAAAGACCGTTTGCAATTATTGCAAATCCGAATGACATTCCGAGAGATATTTTTGTTACAACATTCAATTCTGCACCATTAGCTCCGGATTTCGATTTTGTTGTGAAAGATGATTTTGAAAATTTCCAAACAGGTATTAACGCATTAAGAAAATTAACCGACGGAAAAATTTATTTGGGAATAAAAGCCGGGCAAATATCAAGCCTTTATAAAACAACCGCAAATGCCGAAAAAGTTGAATTCTCGGGCCCGCATCCTGTCGGAAATGTTGGAACTCAAATAAATAAAATAAAACCTGTTAATAAGGGTGAAATTGTTTGGACTTTAAACGCAACAGAAGTTATAATTATTGGTCGATTGTTCAACAAAGGAATTTATGACCCGACAAGAATCGTTGCAATTACAGGTTCCGAAGTAATCAGACCAGCTTATCATAAAGCAATTTCAGGAATTCAAATAGAAAAATTAGTTGAAAATAACATCAAAACAACCGACGGCGAAATAAGATATATTTCAGGAAATGTTTTAACCGGAGAAAAAGTTTCACCAAAAAATTTCTTAGGATTTTATGATTCTCAACTAACAATAATTCCTGAAGGAAACGAACCTGAATTTTTAGGTTGGGGCGCTCCCGGATTCGGAAAATTCAGTATTTCAAGAACATTCTTTTCGTGGCTGAATAAGAACAAAGAACTTAAAATTAATACAAATCTTAGAGGCGGAAAAAGACCTTTTATTGTAACAGGCGAGTTCGAAAAAGTTTTTCCTTTGGATATTTTACCAATGCAATTATTGAAAGCAATTCATGTGAAAGACCTTGATTTGATGGAAGAACTCGGTATTTACGAAGTTGCCGAAGAAGATTTTGCATTATGCGAAGTAATTAACACATCTAAAATAGAAATTCAAAAACTTGTTAGAGAAGGTTTTGAATTTATGATAAAAGAATTAGGTTAATATTTGAAAATAGATTTAGATATAAAATCATTTTATGAATACAATTAATATTCCGATGAAACACCCATGCATTTATCTTGATGCTAAAAAAATAAATTATTTTGGATGTTCCTATCTGACCTTTAAAATTAAATAAATAAAATAGATGAAAGGATTAAGAAAATATATAGAAAAAATTAAACCAAGATTTGAGAAAGGCGGAAAATACGAAAATTGGCATTCCGTTTTTGAAAGTTTTGAAACATTTTTGTTTGTTTCGGGTGAAACTGCTCCCAAGAAAGGTGCACATATCAGAGATGCAATAGATTCAAAAAGACTGATGAGTGTTGTGGTAATTGCATTAATTCCCGCAATGCTATTTGGAATGTGGAATTCAGGATATCAACATTTTTTATCCTTAGGACAAAATGTTGCTTTTTTTCAAGAATTTTGGCACGGATTCATTAAAGTTCTTCCTATTATTCTTGTTTCATACATTGCAGGATTAGGAACAGAATTCGTTTTTGTTTACATCAAGAAAAAAGAAATTGAAGAAGGATTTTTAGTTTCCGGATTATTGATTCCTTTAATTGTTCCTGTTGATATTCCATTATGGATGGTTGCTGTTGCAACAATTCTTGCAGTAATTTTTGGAAAAGAAGTTTTTGGCGGAACAGGAATGAATATTGTTAACCCTGCACTTTTAACAAGAGCGATACTATTTTTCGCTTACCCTTCAAAAATGTCGGGTGATAAAATTTGGATTTCGGGTTTAGAAAAAGGAACAGGAATTGTTGACGGATTTTCCGGTGCAACACCTTTAGCTCAAGCTGCTTCTACTACACACGAACAATTAACACAACACGGATTTCAATTCTTCGACGGATTTAAAGAAAATGCAATAAATTTCTATGACATGTTTATGGGCTGGATTCCGGGTTCGATTGGAGAAACATCAACTTTAATGATACTAATTGGTGCCGCAATTTTGCTGTACACCGGAGTTGCAAGCTGGAAAATTATGCTTTCCGGACTTGTCGGTGCAGCTGTTATGGGAATCATGCTAAATACGTTTGCAACACCTACAAATCCATATATGGCTTTACCGTTTTATTATCATTACGTAATGGGCGGATTTGCTTTCGGTCTAGTTTTTATGGCTACCGACCCTGTTTCTGCAGCTCAAACAGAACGAGGAAAATGGATTTACGGGTTTTTAATAGGAGTAATGGCAATTCTTATTAGAGTTTTAAATCCTGCATATCCGGAAGGAATGATGCTTGCAATATTATTGATGAACGTATTTGCTCCGCTGATTGACTATTATGTTATAAGAGGAAATGTTAGTAAACGTTTAAAACGTGTTAAAGTAAAATAATTTTCAATATAGAAATTATATAAAAATATAGATATTTTAAAAATAAGTTCATAATTTTATACACATGAAGATAAATACTAACAGCAACTTATACACTTTTATTTACGCATCGGTTATGGTAATTTTGGTTGCTGCCGGATTAGCTTTCACAGCTTATAAATTACAACCTGCACAAGATAAAAATGTTAGAGTAGAAAAAATGCAAAATATATTACAATCGGTTGGAATTGAATCAACTGTTGATAATGCGGAAGAACTTTTCGGAAAATACGTTATAAAACAAATCGTTGTAAACACTAAAGGTGAAGAAATTAAAGGAAGTGCTTTTGATGTTAATTTAAAACAACAGTTCAAAGCTAAAGATGAAGAAAAACAACTTCCGATGTACTTTGTAAAATTAGACGACGGCTCCACAAAAACAATTATTCCGCTCACAGGAAAAGGTTTGTGGGGACCAATTTGGGGTTATTTATCTTTAAACGATGATTTCAACACAATTTACGGCGCTGTATTCGACCATAAAGGAGAAACTCCCGGACTTGGAGCCGAAATAAACAAAGATTCTTTTGAAGATCAATTAAACGGAAAAAAACTTTTTGAAGGCACTGAATTGGTTTCAATTACAGCTCACAAAGGCGGAAAAGGTTCTGCATTAAAAGCCGGCGATACTCAACACGGAATTGATGCAATTTCCGGAGGAACAATTACAAGTAAAGGACTTGAAAAAATGCTTAAAGAAGAATGGCTTTTCGCTTATAAAGCTTTCTTATCGAAAAACTTAAAATAATTAATATAAATGATATTCATTAAAAATTAAAATATAATACGATGGGTAAAAATATGAAACTTGTTACAAATCCTTTAAATCTGAATAATCCAATTTTGGTTCAGATATTAGGTATTTGTTCAGCTTTGGCGGTTACGGTTAAACTTGAACCTGCAATAGTTATGGCTGTTTCGGTTACTTTAGTTGTAGCATTTGCAAACGTAATAATTTCTTTGCTCAGAAATACAATTCCTTCAAGAATTAGAATTATTGTTCAATTAGTTGTTATTGCAGCTTTGGTAATTGTTGTAGACCAAATTCTTAAAGCATATTCCTACACTGTGAGTAAACAACTTTCGGTTTTCGTAGGTTTAATTATAACAAACTGCATTCTTATGGGACGTTTGGAAGCATTTGCTTTGGGAAATAAACCATGGCAATCTTTTCTCGACGGAGTAGGAAACGGAGGCGGTTATTCGCTTATTCTTATTATTGTTGCTTTTGTTAGAGAATTACTCGGTAGCGGAACTTTAACATTACCTTCAGTTGGAGAAATACAAATTATCCCTCAAAGTTTTTATGATGCAGGATATCAAAATAACGGATTAGTTATTTTACCGCCTGCAGCATTAATTATTGTTGGTGTTATTATTTGGGTTCAACGATCATATACACGCGAACTAATTGACGAAAAGGAATAGTTCAAAAACAAAACTTATTATAGTAAATAATATTAAATTTATATAAAATGCAAGACTTAATAAATATTTTCGTAAAGTCTATTTTTATCGACAACATGATTTTTGCTTACTTTCTCGGAATGTGTTCATACCTTGCAGTATCAAAAACTGTTAAAACTGCCACAGGACTTGGAATAGCCGTGATTTTTGTTTTAATAATTACTGTTCCGGTAAACTGGCTTTTGGAAAATTATATTCTTAAAAAAGGCGCATTAGAGTGGTTACTCGGCGGAAAAGCCTTAGATATTGATTTAAGTTTCCTTAGTTTCATAATGTATATTGCTGTAATTGCTTCGATGGTTCAACTCGTAGAAATGATAGTTGAAAAATATGCTCCTGCTTTATATTCTCAACTTGGAATTTTTCTTCCTTTAATTGCTGTTAATTGCGCAATTTTAGGAGCTGCACTTTTTATGCAAGAACGAGAATATGAAACAATAGGCGAAGCCACAGTTTTTGCTCTCGGTTCCGGAGTCGGTTGGTTTTTGGCAATTGTAGGCATTGCAGCAATTCGCGAAAAAATGAAATATTCCGACGTTCCGGCACCGCTCAGAGGTATTGGAATTACATTCATCACAACCGGAATTATGGCAATTGCATTTATGTCGTTTATGGGAATTAAATTGTAATAGCAATATAGTTAAAATGCCGGTTTAAAGGCAAATTTTTATATCAATAATAATCTAAAATACAATGACTCTATTAGAAATTTCTATATCAAGTGTAATGACAATCAGCATTATAGCATTCCTTTTGTTGACTTTATTATTGGTTGCAGTTTTGTTGGTTGCTAAAGCAAAACTTTTACCTTCGGGAGAAGTTACTGTTACAATTAACAACGACAGCGAAAATAAATTAACCGTTTCGCCCGGCAGCACATTATTATCTACTCTTCAAAACAATAAAATATTATTGCCTTCGGCTTGTGGAGGCGGCGGTTCATGCGGAATGTGCGAATGTGAAGTTCATGAAGGAGGCGGTGAAATTCTTCCTACCGAAAAACCTTTTTTCACCAGAAATGAAATAAAATTGAACAAGCGACTTGCTTGTCAAGTGAAAGTTAAAGAAGACATGAAAATTGAAATTCCGCAAGAAATTATGGGAATAAAAAAGTGGGAATGCGAAGTAATTTCAAATTACAACGTTGCAACATTTATTAAAGAATTTGTTGTTAAACTGCCCGAAGGCGAATCTCTCGATTTTAGAAGCGGCGGTTATATTCAAATTGATGTTCCAAAGATTGAAGTGAATTTTAAAGATTTTATTGTTGAAGAAGAATATAGAGGCGATTGGGATAAATCAAAAATATGGGATTTGACAATGAAAAATCCTGAAGAAACATACAGAGCATATTCTATGGCCAACCATCCTGCAGAAGGAAATATTGTAATGCTTAATATTCGTATTGCAACTCCGCCGTGGGACAGAGCGAAAAATGCTTTTATGAATGTAAATCCCGGAATTTGTTCTTCATACATTTTCTCTCGCAAACCCGGCGATAAAGTTTCTGTTTCAGGACCTTACGGCGAATTTTTCATAAAAGATACTCAAAACGAAATGATGTTTATTGGCGGAGGAGCCGGAATGGCACCAATGCGTTCGCATATTTTTGACCAATTCCAAACTCAAAAAACAAAAAGAAAAGCTACTTTCTGGTATGGAGCACGCTCGTTAAGAGAAGTTTTTTATCAAGACCATTTTGATAAAATTGCTGCCGAAAATCCAAATTTTACTTGGAATTTAGCTCTTTCAGAACCATTACCCGAAGATAATTGGACAGGACCTACAGGATTTATTCATCAAGTTATTTACGATTTGTATCTTAAAAATCATGAAGAACCCGAAGATATTGAATATTATCTTTGCGGACCGCCAATGATGAATGCTGCCGTAGAAAAAATGTTATACGATTTGGGAGTTCCTAAAGAAAATGTAATGTTCGACGATTTTGGAGGTTAATTTATTTAATATCCTAACAAAAAATAATAAACAATCTTTCATTTTATAATTCCGGCTTGCAGTCTTCAGTTGGCAGTATTTAAAATTTACTGAAGACTGCAAACTGAATACTGTTGACTTTTATGTATATTGAAAATATCATTTGAACTTTTTCATTTTCTTCTTCGAAATTAAATAACTTCCGTCATGGTTATTTTTAAAATCTGATAAATTTCCAAGATTAAAATAAAAATTTCCTTTTTTGAATGTAACGGCTTCAACTTTAAAAGCATAATGAGCCGGCACGTTATAGAAACCAATTTTCATTGTATCTTTCTTTAATATAAGTGTTTCCAGAATAAGATAATATCCGCAAAAGCCGTGAAATTCAACAACGGAATCTTTTTCCGAAATCCATGAATGCAGTGAATTATTGTCAATTTTAAAAATATTTGAGTCCGAAAAAACTTCTGTAAAAGGAATAATTTCTTCATTTAACTTGTAATATTCACCTGCTTTTTTGATGTTAAAGTATTCTGTTTTTTTTGATATATTTTTGCAAATATTTTCATTTGAAATAGAATCTATAATCTCAAATTTTATAGTTCCGCAACAAGTTTGGGAAAATGATTTATTTCCAAAAAAAAATATCGAAAATAAAATTAAGAATGAAAGATTTCGTTTCATAAATCATATTTTTGTTTTGATATAAATTTAATGATATTTTTTAAATTTTAATTCAAATTGTTTTACTTTTAATTTTTTGAAAAATTATTTTACAAAGTACTAACATTAATTACCTTTTAATTATGAAAAATTTATTTACTGTTTTCTTTATAACGTTTTCTTTTAATGTAATATTCTCTCAAAACGCTTATGACATAAAAGTTGTGAGCGGAACTTTTTTGGGAAACGAACAACGAAATTATTACGGTAACGAAGCTCCCGACAGACTCGATATTATTTGGAAACTTGATTTGGGCGAAGGTGTAAGTCCTGCATACGGTTACGACAAAGTTTGGAAAGGAGCGGGCTGGACAGGTCAACCGCTTTTTATTCGCGAAAACGGAAAAGGATTTCTAATTCTTGGTGCTTTCGATTACAATCTTAAGAAAATTGACGCTCAAACCGGTAAAATTGTTTGGGAATATAAATTTGATGATATTCTCAAAGGAACTGCAACTTTTTGGGAAAACAAAAACGAAACAGACCTCGAAAAAAGATATATAATTATGCAAGGAAGCAGATTTGGCGTGAAAAATAAAATTACCGACGAATTTATTCCTTCATTTAGAGCAATTTCATATCTCACCGGAAAAGAACTTTGGCGATTGAATTCCAAAAAAACCGATTGTTACAGTCGCGATGTCGACGGCTCGGCGGTTGTTGTTAACGATACTGCATATCTTTGTTTAGAGAACGGGATTTTTACCGTTTTCAATCCAAATCCAGACAGCGTGCGAATGAAAGACGGAATGTTACAACCGCAGATTTATAAAGAAATTCAATATTATAATGCCGAAGATTTGAAAACTCACGGCGATGACGTTGTTTCAGAATCGTCGCCAACATATTTCAACGGAATTGTATACACTACTTCGGGTTCAGGTCATGTTTACGGACACGGAATTAGTGCCGATACAACCGTTTTTGATTTTTTCACGGGAACAGATATAAACGGCTCGGCTCCCGTAACAGACGATTCGTGTTTGATTCTTCCGATAGAAAAACAATACACGGCAGGGCAGGGCGGTGTTATGAAAATTAATCCGCAAAAAACCGGAAACGATGCTGTTGTTTGGTATTATCCCACAGAAAATAAAACTTGGTATCATTGGGAAGGCGGAATTATCGGTTCGGCGTCGGTTAATGATGCTTATGTTGAAGGTGATTCTGTGAAAGTTGCCGTTTTTATTGATGTAACAGGACATTTGGTTGTTGTGGAACACAATAAAATTGATTCCGAAGATTTTTCAATAGGTACGGACGGAAAATCTGTATTTCGCAAACCAAAAGTGCTTTTCGATTATCTTTTGCGAGGCACAATTTCAACTCCAATTATTGTAAAAGATAAAATAATTGCTGCAACCGATGCCGGAGTTTATCTTTTTAAAATCGATTTAAAGAAAAAAACTCTTGTTCTTTTAGATTCTGCCGTTAAGGATTCCGATTTTGACGCAACGCCTATTGCTGTTGACGGAAGAATTTATCTTGCCGGAAGAAACGGATATTTGTATTGTTTCGGAAAAAAATAAAGTTGGTGTGTTGATGTGATAATGTGATAATTTGGTGATGTGCTAATGTGATAATTTGATGATGTGGAAATTTGAAAATTTGAAAATGTGAAAATGTGGAAATGTAGAAATTTGAAAATCCCGAAAACGAAACGAGTTGTGTTAATTTGAAAATCTACAAAAATCATAATAAGTAGTTTTAATCAAGTATTTTGTTTTTTTTATTCGTGCATTCGTGGCAAAAAATCTATTACTTATTACTTCATACTAAATACTAAAAAGAAAAAGACCCGAAAAATTTATGTTTCTCAGGTCTTTTTTTGTTATAAATATTATTTTTGCGATATTATTTTACGCACAATTTTATTATCACTTTTATAAATTATTTGACCCGAAATCAAAGGAATTTTTGTGTCGTTAAGGTTTGTAAGCTTATATTTTACAGTATAAATACTTTTTGGAGGAATATTTAAAACTGTAAATTGAGCAATTTCGTTTGCAAAAGATGATTGAACTTTTTCATTGTTAACTACTTCAAAATTATAACCTTGCGGAATGCTTTCAAATATTTTCACTTCATTAATATCGGTATTGTTAATAATTAAATTTACATTGAAATTTCCGTAATTATCTGTAATAATTTCTCTTGTGCAACTAAATTCCGTACTTACTGAAACCGGATTAAGATTGTTGTATGTAACAATTTTAGTATCATTATTTCCTATATTGTTCTGCGAATTTATCGGTTTATTTATAGTTAAAGTTACAGGTTTTGTGGTTATTACGCCACGCATATTTTTTGTGAGATATGTAAATTTTCCGTTCAAAACGAATTTTCCTGTTATTTTTTTATCGGGTTGAATTTCAACGCTTACAAAAAAATGTTCGTCGGCCGGAAGTCTCAGCCATGTTAAAGTAAGTTCATTATTTTTAACCGAAAATTCGGCTTCTCCGCTGTTTTTTTCCACAATTTTAAAACCTTGCGGAAATTCTTGAGTGTATGAAGCGTAATTTCTCAGACTTTTTGGTTTTTCAAAAGTAATGTTGATAATAAATGTTTCGCCTTGATTAATTATTTCGGGCATTATTGTAGTTACCGAAACATCATTTTGTGAGAATGAAAACAGTGAATTAAGAACAATTAGTGTTATGATAATATATCGCATAATAAGTTTTTATTAGATTTTGTTGCAAAATTATTAATTAATTCAAATTTAATAAATAAAATACTTATAATGATTTATAAATTTGATAAATATTTGTAATTATCGTAAACAATTACCCATTTATCTTTCAAGAAAAATACTTTGTCGATTGTTACAGTTTGTTGTCCCAAATTTTTTAATCCGTTAACTAAATCTTCAGGAATATTTTGAAAAATCATACCTTTTTCGGCATATAAAATTACCCAACCGGTTGATCCTACAAATGAAACATGTTTAATATTTTGATCTCTGTTTTGCAATGCTCTCAATCGTGTAATCAACGTTTCCGGAGCACTTTTTTCGTAAAAAGAATTTTTTCCGTATAAAAATATTTCTTTGTTTTCTGTAATATCGGCACATTTAAACATTACACCTTTTTCATTGGTTGTCTTAAGGATTTCGCGAAATGTTGAAGGCACAGAATCTGCATAATAACCGTTTTCTTGAAAAAGTATCATACATGAATTATTACTAAAAAAATCTATATCTTTTAATATTAATTGGTTTGTTGCCAATGTATCTAAAATTGCTGAAACTTCTTTTGATGTTGAAATGTATGAATATCCGATATCGCCGTATAAAATCACCCAATTTCCGTCTTTGTCGGTTGTAATGCTGTTAATGTTATACCGGTTTGCCGAAATTGTGTCAAGTTCGCTTTTTAAAAGTTCAGGTTTTATAATTTGAGCGGATTGTGCAAAAATATTTCCGGAAATTAACATTAACATTAATACGATTGTTGAAATTTTTGTGTTCATATTATTTTAGTTTGATTGTTTATTTTGAATCCAAGTTCTGTTCGCATTTTCTTTGTCTTTATCTCTAAATGCTTTTTCTAAATCAATATTAAAACAGTTTGCCAAATCCAGCAAATAGTTTAAAACATCGGCAAATTCGCCTTCCATTTTATTTGGTTCAAGCTTTTTGGCTTCTTCGGCATATAAACCTGTGTAATTTCTTATTTCTTTGGCCAATTCACCTATTTCTTCAGAAAACAAAAGAAATATTTCCAGATGATTATTTTTGTCCCAACCTCTTTCTATTCCGGTTTCTTTGATGTATTTCTGTAAATCTGCCAAAGTTGGTTTTTCATTCAATAAGGCCATTAATTTATTTTTTTGATTTAAAAAAAAAGATGCTTTTGTAAAAATACAAATAGCATCTAATATATGAAATTTTTTTAAATGAATATGTTCGGCAAACGTTTTATTCGCTAAAAATTTCTGTTAATTTTTTTTCTAAATCATCGCCTCTTAATCCTTTTGCAATTATTTTACCTTCTTTATCCAACAAAACTGTATACGGAATTCCGTGAACATTATAGGCTTTTCCGGCTGCCGAGTTCCAATATTTTAAATCACTCACGTGAGTCCAACGACCTAATTTGTCGTCGCTTATTGCTTTTAGCCAAGCATCTTTTGTTTGGTCGAGTGAAACACTGTAAATTTCAAATCCTTTGGGGTTAAATTTATCATACATTTTAATCATATTGGGGCTTTCCATTCTGCACGGACGGCACCAAGCTGCCCAAAAATCTATTAAAACATAATTTCCTTTTAACGATGAAAGTTTAACAACTTGACCTTCCGGATTTTCCAATTCAATTTCCGGAGCTTGATTTCCAATTGCCAAATTCGATTCGTTTTTTACTTGGTCTTGAAAAGCTGAAACATAAGTATTTTCTTTGTATTCCGACAAACCTTCGGATAGTTTTTTGTATAAATCCATGTTTTCACTCATTTCAAGACTTTCGATAAAAAGAAGGCTTACAAGTGAATTCGGGTTTTCGTTTATTGTGTTAATTATTAATTCATTTTTTGCGGTTTCACCTTCAAGTTCGGTAAATTTGATGCTTGTTGAATAGTAAAGTAGTGTTTGTTTTGAATTTTTTATTTCCGGATTTTTTAAATTATTGATATCAATATTGATAACAGCTTTTTCGCCCGGTTCGGGAATATATAAAACATATTTTTCTTTGCTGAAAGATATTTTATAATAATCCGAAATACCTATTTCTGTTTCAAAATAGTATTTTCCGTCTTTAATTTCCGATGTTGCAACTGTTGTTCCTGCCAGAATGTTTTCTAACGAAACTTTTGTATACTCGGAATTATTTGTGATTAATCCGTTTATAGTAATTTTTTGGCTTGCATTTGCCAAAAAAATGTTTAATACGATAATTAAACTTAATGTTATTTTTTTCATGAAATTGATTTTTATTGATACAATTTTAAAACGATATTGCGTTTAAATTATTTCGGTTCGTAATTATAAATTAAAAAACAAATGTAATATGAAAACTTTTTCAAAGCAAAAATTTGTATTTTTTTTAGGTTTAATAACAATTTTTTATTCTTTTTCACTTTTCAGGTATTCATTTAAAGATAAGTATATTTCTGTGGAAGAAGCAATTAAAGCCGGAATTGTAGATGCTCAAATTACCGGAAAAGGCGGATATCAAGAAAATTGTATTAAACTTACAATGAAAAACATTGGCAACAATGATACATTAATAAGAGTTGAACCGGGACGAAGATTAGTTTCCGACGATACCACAATTCAAAATATTCTTATTATTAAAGAACTTCTGCTTTTTCTTAAAAAAGGCGAAAGTATAACAACCGATGTTTACGGGTTTTGCTGTCAGGCTCATAAAGGAGCACCTTATTCAAAATCTAAATACAATGTTGGGTTTATGGAAGACAGTTCAATGATAAAGTTGGCTGAATTTTTTAATAAAAATGAATATCCTGTTTCTATTATGCAAAATTCGGTTTGGTGTTTGAGCGACGGAAATTCTATGAATTCCATTTATAGTGGCGATGTTAAAGATATTGATAAAATGAAAAAGCTTTATAAGTTTATAGCCAATTTAAAAGGCGAAGTTTACGAGTTTCCTTGGTACACTTTAACATATTTACCTTCTCCCGAAAGAGTTTTTTCGGGCAATGCCGACAAATTGCACGGCGAAATTAATTATACGCTAAGTAATTATGCAACTGTTGATATTACAATTAGAGACGAAAAAAATATTTTTGTTGAAAATATTGTTGAAGATTCTCATCAAGACAGAGAAGCTTATACTTATAAATTTGTTTTGAATGTGAAAAATTATAAAAAAGGGAAATATTTTTTAAGAGTTTTTGCCGATAATCAACAGATTTTAATTAAGGAATTTAAGATTTAATTTCATCGAAAATAATTATAAAATCTGAGCCTTTTCCTTCAATGCTTTTAACAATAATTTCGGCTTTGTTTTGGAGAACAAATTCATAAGTAAGAATTAATCCCAAACCGGTTCCGGATTCATCATTTGTTCCTCGTTGTGAGTTGGTTTGATCTATTTTGAAAAGTTTTTCTATTGTTGCTTGAGACATACCAACTCCTGTATCTGAAACATGTAATTCAATTTTTCCGGTTTCGGTTTTTGAAGCAAAAACATTGATTTTACCGTCTATTGGTGTGAATTTTATTGCATTATTTACAATATTTCCAATAACGGTTGAAATTGTATTTCTATCGGCAAAAATTAATATGTTTTTGTCAATATTTGTTGATATTTCAATATTTTTATTTGTAGCATTTCTTGCATAAGGATTTATTGCATTTTCAGTTATTTCCAATAAATTAATATTCTCCATATTAACTTTTATTTCGTTTCTCTGCGACATTGCCCATGTAAGAAGATTTTGCAACATTTTATAAGTGATTTGTGCAGAATTGTTTATTTCTTGAATGAAATATTTTCTTTTTTCGTCGGTATATCCGTCATAGTTTGAATTAATTAACTCTGAAAAGCCTAAAATTGCATTAAAAGGGTTTTTTAAATCGTGTGAAATAATCGAAAAGAATTTATCTTTTGTTGCATTTGCTTTACTTAAATTATCAGCTTGAATTTGAATCAGTCTTTTTTGCTCTTCAAGATGATTATTTATTTTTTTCTTTTCGTGTAAGCTTTTATATGTAATAGTTAGTAATCCTACGATAAATAAACTTAAAGCAATGAAAAAATTTCTTACGTTTCTTTGTTTTTCTATTGCAAGTTTTTGTATTTGATTATTTGCGAGAAGTTCAAAATTTTCATTTTCTCTTTTTTCGAGTTCATATTTATCTTGTAATTCCTCGATATTTTGAGCACTCTCATTTTTCGATAAGCTATCGCTTAGTTGAATGAAAATTTTCATATATTTTAATGAAGATTTGTAATCTCTCAAACTATCGTATACAGCGGTTAGATTTTCATATGCTTTTACTTCAATAAAAAGTGCCTCTGTTTCTTTTGCGTAATTAATTGATAATGTAGCATATTTAATTACATCAGAATATTTTTTTTGTAATAGTCTCAAACCGGAAATATTTCCATTTACTAATGCCATACCATACGGAGATTTTAAATCGGTATATAATTTTAAAGCTAAATCGTAATATTGACTTGCAAAGTCCGGTTGGTTTTTATACATGAATATGGTTCCAATATTCATATAATTCAGAGCCATTCCTTCTTTATTGTTAAGTTTGGAATAGATTTCCAACGATTTTGTATTAAATTTTAATGCTTCATCATATTTGTATAATGCTATTAACGCAAATCCCACATTGCAACTTGATGATGCTATACCATTCTCTAAATTAGATTTTTCAAAAAAAAACAAAGCTTTTTTATAATAACCCAATGATTTTTGATATTCATTTTGGTTATAATAAACGTTTCCAATATTATGTAAACATGCTGCTTCTAAAACTTTATTATCAATTTCTTCTGATATTTTGAGAGCATTTAAATAATATTCGAGAGCTTTATCGTTTTTCCCGGTTAACCAATATAGTGAACCTATATTTTTAAAGCTTTCTGAAATAAACTTTTTAGAATTAATTTTTTTTGAAAGATTTAGTGCTGAATTGAAGTAAAACAATGCCGTATCCGGCTTATTGTTAATGTATGAATTGCCGTTTTCCAGTAATTTTTTTATTTTGAGTGTATCTGTTGTAATATTATTATTTTGAGCAAGAGTAATATTTATAAATAATACACTCGCAAGAAACAGAGATATAATTTTCATAACGGATTACATTATTTTATTATAGTTGATGTTTTTTGTAGGAGTATACTCTTTTTCTAGTAAAATGTTTCTTATTTAGACGAAAAATAGTAACTGTTTTAGTAATCATTTTTTCCTAAAGTTTAAAACCTATTAAAATTATGTCGTCGGTTTGAGTTGTGGTACTCATCCAATCCATAATTGTGTCATCTAGAATTTTATATTGTTCGTCGGCCGATTTTGTATGAATTTCAAAAAGCAATTCTTTTAATCTTTTTATCATAAATTTACGGTTGTCTTTTCCGCCAAATTGATCTTGATATCCGTCGGAAAAAATGTAAAACCATGACGGGCTTTGGTAATTTATAATATGTTTTTCATAACTTCCGTCGCCTTTTTGAGATCCTCCAATTGCTTGTCGGTCGCCTTTTATATAATGTAAATTTCCGTTTTCAATATAAACCATTGGATTTTTAGCTCCCGAAAATTCAAGTGTTTTTTTCTTTTTATCAATAACGCAAAGTCCCAAATCCATTCCGTCTTGGTTTGATGTAGCATCTTGTTTTAAAGCGGTAATTACATATTTATTCATTTTCTGAAGAATCTCGGCAGCATCTGTAACTTTTTGGTTTACAATTGTTGTAAGAATTTCACTTCCAATCATGCTCATAAAAGCTCCCGGAACTCCGTGTCCGGTGCAATCAACGGCCGAAATAATAATTTTATCTTCTTTTTCGGCAAACCAATAAAAGTCGCCGCTTACTATATCTCTGGGTTTTAGCAAAATGAAGTATTCATCGAGTGCCGAAGAAATGTTTTCTTTTAAAGGCAACATTGCTTCTTGAATTCTTTTTGCATAAACTAAACTTGATGTAATATCTTTGTTTTTATGGTCAATTTCTTCATTTTTAGCAAATAGCGAATCTCTTTGTGCAAGAATTTCTACGTTTTGCATTTCTATTTCTGCTGTTCTTTCTTTAACAATTCTTTCCAAATTTTCTTTTTGAAGTTTTACTCTTCTAATACTCAACTGAACAATTCCCCAAATGAAAAATGCCAATAAAAATAAGTAGCTTATAAATGCTATTACAGATCTGTACCAAGGCGGTAAAATTTCAAATTTGTATTCGGCAACATTACTTTCTATTCCGTAAATATTTTTGGCTTTTACTTTAAATGTATAAACTCCGGGTTGTAAATTTGAATATTCCTTTGTTGTTTCGTATTTCCAATCGGACCAAGTAGCTTCGTCGCCTTCGAGCATAAATTTATACTGAGTGTTTTCGGGTTCTTCAAAGAAAATTGCAGAGAAATTGAATCTCAAAGCATTATATTCATAAGAAATTTGCAGAAATTTTTTTGTGTCTTGAGAAAGAACTGCAACGCCTGCTGTATCTGAAAAAGCTCCGTCGAATATCAACGAATCATTTTTAATTATTTCAATTTTACGAATTGCTGTATTGAATTTTGAATTAAAATCTTTTTTAAATTTCAAATCGTAATGAACAAATCCTTTTTCGTTGCCGATAATAAGGTCGTTATCGGAAATCATATTTATTGTGTAAATATTGTCTCTGACTTTTAAAAACGGTGTTTTTTCAATTTTGTCGGAATCGCCAAACTCGTTTATTTTACCGAGAAGCCAATGTTTTTTGTTCTTATTTTTTGTGTCTTCAAGTTCTTCTTTAAACCAAATTGTTCCGTTTTTACCGCGATGAAGCATTGTTATTTTGATATCGTAATCAAATATTTTTGCAAATTTTTCATCTGCCACAAACGTATTTTTATTTTTATCAAATCTAAAAATTCCTTTTTCTGTGGTAAATACAATTCTGTTGCTGAGTTTAAAAATATAGTTGTTTTTGTTTGAAGGCAATCCTTGTTCTTGTTTAAAAAGTTTGTTTTCTATTACAGAATCAAGATTTGTATTTAATTTTAGTCGATAAAGTCCTTCTGTTCTGTCCGAAAGCCATATTGAACCGTCGTTATCTTCAACAATTTGTCGGAAATCGGCTGCAAAGTTTTTTATATCATTTTTAAATTTCCAAGTATTATTTTTGAATTCAAAAATTGACAAACCGTTTCCTCCGCCTGCCAACACGATATTTGGGTTTTCTTTTAATTGAATAAAGGTTCTATAACTGATATTTTCTCTTAAGAAAATTGCAGAATCATTTCTAATCATGAAAAAACCTCCTGAACCGGCTCCAAGCAATTTATTGTCGATTGTGTCGATTTGCCAAATTTGAAAAGCTCCTGCTTTATTTTTTATCGGAACAAAATTGTCATCGTCAAGAGGATTTGCATTTGTCCAATTTTTATGGAAAACGCCTGTGGAACTTCCAATATATAATTTTCCTTCAAACAACATTGATGTGTATGTTGTTCCTGTTAGTCCGTAATTTTCAGTGTAAACAGAATATGGTGAATTAGAGTATATTACTGAAATTCCGTTTGCCAAGCCCAACCAAATATTGTTTTCAATATCTTTCAAAATTGAATAAACTTGATTGTTTTGTAATCCGTTTTTTGTTGATATTTTCTTAACCGGTTTTAGGTTTAAATCGGTATAAACTACGCCTTTTGAATACATTCCAAGAGCATAATTATTTTCGCCTATTTTTGAATAGCAATATAATCCGTAAAGTAAACTGTCGTTTTCAAGCGGCTCGATTAATCCGTCTTTATATTTGAATGTGCCTGAATTCCATGTTACTATTGATTCCGAATTTCCTTTATACGGAAACATTCCGGTTACCCAATTTTCGGCAAATTGTTCGGGTGTTCCTTTAAGTATTTTTAGTGAATCTCTTGTGTATTCTAATATTCCGCGTCCTTTTTCTTGAATATAAAGTTTTTCGCCAACAGGAAACGGTAACACAAATCTGTTGCTTTCTGTTTTTACTTTTATTACTCTAAATTTATTGTCTTTATATATGAGTAATGAAATTGGAGTAATAAAAATTACTTCATCTTTATAAATTACTATATTCCTGACTCTTGTAAATTCTTTTTCGCTTTCGGGAACTATTTTTGAAAGTGAAACATATTTCATGTCTCCTTTTGTGTCTACTTTTAAATATCCTAATTCTCCGTTACTTGCGCCAATATATATTCTGCCTCTTTGGTCTTTTGCCATTGAGTAGATTGTGGATTCTTCCGGTAAAAAAATTTGTCGCCAATTTCTTCCGTCGAATTCTAATATTACTGTTTGGTTTGCAAAATAGAGTATTCCTCTGTTATCTTGAACAATGGCAAAATTTTGATTATTAGCCTTGTATTCTACATGAGAGTAATTTCTAATGAAAGGAATACCTACTTCTTTAATTTGCGAAATTCCGTTAAAGAATATTAATGTAAATATTAATAATGCAATGATTCTTCTTACCATGAAATTTTGAATAATATACAATACAAATATATCATTTTTTTTTATAATAAATTGCTAAATTCTTAACTCATTAATCATGCCGGTTATTGAATATTTCGTTTCCTTTCTCATCTATAATTGAATAGAATGGTTTTTGTTTCATTTTTTGTTGAGATGTTAATTTTTGTAATATTGAATTACAACCAATTATATTTATTGTTTTACTGTTTATTTTTATTGCTTTTATTCCAAAAAAAGGTGTGTCGGAAAGATAATTTTTTTGTTCTGTAATTTTTCCGGTTTCATCTAAAATGCTCAGAAAAATATTTGTTGCATTTTCTTGAATTGTTTTTATTGTTTTTCCTTTTATATCTGTGTAATCATTAAAATTATTAAATATAAAAATGTTTTTTTCAACTTTTATCAATCCAAAAAATTCACCTTTTAAATTAATTTCGGTTTTGTAATTTATAGTGTTGTCGTTCAAATTTATTGAATAAATAATTTGCTTATTTTCTTCGTTTAAGTTTAATTTATTTATATTTTGTTCAAATACAATAATCATAGAATTCGCAATATCATCGTATTGTGCATATTTTGGTGTTAGATTGATATTTATTTTTTGTTCGGAAATCAATATTCCTTTTAAATCTGTTTTTGTTAAAATATTTGTCAGGTTTTTGTCACTTTGCGATGTTTGTAAAATATAAAATCCGGTTTCAATTGGCAATATAAGCATTCCGTTAACGTTTGATGTGTCTGATTTTGAAAGCTTTGTAAGAAATTCGTTTTTCCCGTTTTCGTTTGCTTTTCCGAAAAACGATTGCATTTTTTCGTTTGTGTTTTTGTAGAATCCTGTATATAAAATGTTGTTTTTGTCGGTTTTTAAATAATTTGTTACGTAAAAGTTGTTTGTTTTTATTTCTTCCGGAAACGGATTGTTGAAATTTATATTGATATTTTTTAAGCTGTCGAAGGTAATTTTTTCTTTGTCGAAGTATGATTGACTAACAATTTTTTTCAAATAGTTTGAAAAAGCTTTTTCAATTTCGGTGTTTAAAAATAATTCTTGTTGAAATGAAAATTGTTTTAAACCGGTCATTCCTTCAAAATATGTAAGATAAAAATTTTGATATTTTCTAATTTGTTCGGGTTTTATTTCTGTTTCAAATTCCTTATTAAGGCTGTCGGCAAATTGTTTTTGATCAAGAATTGATTTATAAAATTGTGCTATTTTTTTATCGTTAACAAAAGTTTTGTCCAAAGGATTATTTATTGTTTTTCGTTCCAAAATCATTAAATTAACTTTTGCTTCAAAATAATTAAAAAGTCTGACTAATAATGAGTTATTATCGTATTTTCCGATTTTGTATATTATTTTTTTATCAACGGTAAATACCGGTATTTCGTCTGAATATTTTTCTTCGGTAAATTGGTCAATTTTATTTTTTATGTCTGAATATGTTTTATCAATATCTGTTTTATTTGCTCTAATTGTTGTATTCATTGTTTGTTTAACTTCTTTCACCCAAGTTTTGTAGTCCCACAAATTAATATCGTTTTCCAAAAAATTTGCACTTGTAAGCCCGTCGAGTCTGTATGTTACAATTTTTCTTAGTTTATATTCCTGATGATAATTTCCTATCGGATATTCTTTTAAAGCAATTTTATATTTATCGAAATAAATTAAAGTAGAATCGTAATATATTTCAAGAGCATCAATTTTGTCAATAAAATCTTTATTTTCATTAAGATATATATTTTTAATAATAGCAAATTCGCTGTTTATTTCTTTGAAAATAGCAATACATTTATTGTAACTTTCAACAGTTTTATTATACGAATTTATTATTTTGTTTATATGAATTTCAAAATTTGCGGTTTCTGCTACTTTTTTATCAATAAAATTGTTAATATCTGTGTCTGCAAGTTTTCCTTTTGCAGGAATTATTCCGGCATTTTCGTAATATTTGTAGTTCGATTTGGATTCTTCCTGCATTGTATGTCTGGCCAAATTAAAATATAGTTTTGTGTTGTAAATAAACAGTTTAACAAAATAATAATCTGTAAATGGGTTATATGATTTTTGCCAATCCATTGTAATTAAGCCCATTTGAAAATATGTATTTGCAAAATTCGGGTCTTGTTTTTGATAAGCCAAAAGCATTGTGTATGATTTTTCTTTGTCGCCGGAAAGTACAAGGTCATACACATCTTTATATTTTATTTCCTGCGATTTTGAGGAAAATGTTATTGAGAATGATATTATTAAAAGTATAATGAGCTTCTTCATTTTTTTAAATTTTAATATTCAAATTAAGGTTTTTGAACCTGTTTTTTTGTTTTAAATTGATTTTTATAGTTCAATAATTTTCATTTCCACTCTTCTGTTTTTTGCTCTGTTTTCTTCGGAATCAACCGGGAAATATGCAGGTTTTCTTTTTCCGTAGCCTTTTGCAATTAATTTTTCCTTTGAAATATTTTTTTCAATAAGATATTGAACTACAGATTGAGCTCTTTTGTCGGATAATTTTAAATTGTAAATATCTGAACCAACATCGTCTGTATGCGCCGAAATTTCTATTTTTATATTCGGATTTTTTTCAAGCAATTTAGTAACTCTGTCGAGTTCAACAAACGAACTTTCGTTTAAAACTGCCGAGTTAAACTCAAAATTTATGTCGCTAAGTTCAATTTTTGTTTCCTTTTTTAAAGGTTGAAGTTTTATTTCCGATTTTGTTTCCGGAAATTCGTCAATTAAATCAACTGTTGCGTTTGCAAAACCGTAACCGTTTGGAGTAACGCTTATTTCATATCTGTTTCCGTCGCGAAGAGAAAGTTTTAATTTTCCGTTTTCGTCGGTTGTTGCGGTAATTATTGTTCTTTCGTTTGTTGTAAGATTTGTTATTTCAACTGTTGTTGTAACACCTGCACCTGTTTCGCTGTCGGAAAGCGAAAGTTCGTATTCTATTTTATTTATTTGAAGTTCAATATCTTTCTCAAATTCGCTAAATTGAACAACATCTGTGAGAGCAAGTTCAAAATTGTTTGTAATATAATGTTTTTTTGAAACTTCAATTTTATAGTTTTTACCAATATTTAATTTAAGAGAATATCTTCCTTTGTCGGTTTCTGTTGGTTTAACATCTTGAATTTCACCTGTTTTTGTGTCAATTATTTTTATTGTTCCTTCAAGCGGTTCATAAATTTCGTTGTCAAAAACATTAAGAATTATGTTAACTGAGTTATAAAGTTTTATATCTCTTTTGATTTTTGTTTCAGGTGAAATTTTTGGGTCAAAATTTGAAAAACTGTGAGAATAATTTTCGTTGTAAATATCAATTTTATATGTTCTGTCTATTCCCAAAATATATGAATATTCGCCTGTTTCCGAGTTATTTGTAATGCTGTAAAGAATTATTGATGAATACGGGTCTATAATATCAATTTTTGCCGGAATTGGTAAATTTGTATTCAAATCTGTAATAATTCCGCTAACAATCACAGTTTTTTCGGGTTTAAATTCGAGCGAAACCGGTGCATAATAAATTCTTTCCAATTCCGTTTTTTTGTCGCTCGAAATTCTTGAAAAATACATATTTTGATTATCGGCGTCATAGCAAGGTGAAAATTCATCGAATAAAGTGTTAAAAAGTGTGTCGCGAACAGGCGTAATCCAAGCGTTTTTTGTTATAAGTTTGGTGTAAAATATATCGGAATTTTTGTTTTCAATATTTCTTAACGAACTAAAATACAGCGACTTTCCGTCGGCTGCAATTCGAGGATTTCTGTCGCAACCGGAATTTACAGGCGCAGGAAGTTCAGCAGGATTTGACCATTTTCCGTCATATAAATGACTAACATACATCGTTTTGCATTCAAATTTCTTGAGACTCTCATTCACAAAATCTCTTACAAAATAAAATGTTTTTCCGTCTGGCGAAATGCAAGGGTCGCTTTCGTTTGCTCCGGAATTTATCGGAGCCGGCATTTTTATTGGTTTCGACCAATTATTATTTATCTTTTTTGTGTACCAAATATTAAAAACCGAGTCTTTATTATCGTTTCTTTTTGCAAAATATATTTCGGAAGCATTTTGGTTATACGACGGCGATTCGATATAAAAAATACCGGAATCCATATAGTTTATTGCATCAATATATTTTGGCTTTTTCCAATTTCCGTTTAAATCTTTTTTCGATTCGGCAACAAAATCTTTTTTTTGAGTTTTAACTATAAAAACAATTGAATTTCCGTCGTAACTTATGTAAGGCGAATTTACGTTTGTATCGGTTTTGTTGATATTTGTAGGTAATAAATTTACTTCCTGAGCTTGAGAATTTACTGTTTGACTTATTAATATTACAAACAGTAATTTGAAAAATAAACGTTTTGGCATGGTTCTTTTTTTTCGGTAATACATTTTTAATTACTTATCAAATTTAAATTATAAATTTAAAATATAATTTTTTTTTTGATATTAGTTTTAAAAAATTTTGTTAAAATGATTTTTCCTCGATTTTTCTATCAAATTATAATTTTTGCTGTTAATAATTAGTATTAATTTTGGAGGGATTATTTTATTATTATTTTCAATTTAAAAAACAAAAAAATGCCCGAAGTATTATTTGAAGACAATCATTTTATTATAGTAAATAAAAAATGCGGCGATATTGTTCAGGGCGATAAAACCGGCGACAAAACTCTTGCCGACCATGTTAAAGAATACATTAAAACTAAATATAATAAACCCGGCAAAGTTTTTTTGGGAGTTACTCACCGGCTCGACAGACCCACAAGCGGAATTGTCATTTTTGCTCGCACAAGCAAGGCTTTAACGCGAATGAATAATATTTTTAAAGAAAAAAAAATAATCAAACATTATCTTGCAGTTGTTAACAAAATGCCTCCAAAACAAAGCGATTTTTTAAATGATTTTTTGGTGCGAAACGAAAAGCAAAATAAATCTTATGCTTTTGATATTGAACAAAAAAACTCAAAAAGTGCCGAACTTTTTTATGAATTTATTTCAAAGTCGGATAAGTTTTTCTTGTTGAAAATTAAATTGATAACAGGTCGTCATCATCAAATTAGAGCGCAATTGGCTAAAATCGGTTGTTTTATTAAAGGCGATTTGAAATACGGTTTTCCTCGTTCAAATCCCGACGGCGGAATTCATTTGCATTCATACACAGCCGAGTTTGAACATCCTGTAACTAAAGAAACGGTTAAAATTAAAGCTCTTCCGCCAAAAGATTCTGTTTGGGATTTCTTTAAAAGTCAGAACTTATTTGTATAGTTCAGTTCACAGTCTACAGTTCACAGTCTACAGTATATAAAAGACTGCCTACTGAAGACTGCCTACTGAAGACTGCCTACTGAAGACTGAAAACTTATTTATCTTTTCCGGAAACAAGAACAAGTTTGTAATATTCATAAAGTTCTCTTTGGTCGTCGGCTTCAGTTGTTCCAAATTTATGACCAACTGCACGACCCATTTTTCCTGCTTCTTTTCCAAATTCACCTTTCAATTCAACTTTATAGATTATATCTGTTTGCATTTTAATTGTAATTTTCTTTGTATAATCGGCAATTGTGTCCGAATTAAAAGAAACAATTAATTCATATTTTCCCGGATATAAATCTTCAATCAAAACCTCGTCGTTAAACATTGCATCTTGCGGTTCTCCGTTCAAATATACTTTTATGAATGATGTTTCGTCTTCCATATCGGTATAAATTTTAATTGATGAAGTTTGAGCTGATATTGAAATGCTCAAAAACATCAATAAAATCAAGCTTAAGTTTAATTTTTTCATGTGTTTATATTTTTTAATTAATCATTAAATAAATTTCTCGGCATTTTTTAATGCGTTTTCAATTCCTTCGGGTTTTGAACCGCCTGCGCTCGCAAAATTTGCTTGTCCGCCGCCGCCGCCGTTTATTTCTCTTGATATTTCTCTAATTATTTGTCCTGCATTCAGGTTTTTTCCATTTATAATATTATCCGAAATCATTACAGAAACGTTTGCTTTTCCGTCTATTTCAGCTCCAATAACGGCAAACATATTTCCTGTTTCGTTGTTAATTTGGAAAAGCAAATCTCTAATATATCCTGCATTTTTAATTTCAATTTTTTCAATCAAAACATTCATTCCGTTTTTTGAATATATTTTAGAAATTAAAGTATTTTTTAGGTCTTTAAGCTTTTCTTTTTCAAGATTTTCAATTTCTTTTTTAAGATTTTTGTTTTCGTCTTGTAGTTTTAAAACTGATTCTTTAAGGTTTTTAGTATTTTTGAAGATAGATTTAATTTCGTTTACTGTGTGAATTTGTTCGTTAACAAAATTTTCGGCTCCCATAGAAGTAAATGCTTCAATTCTTCTAATTCCGGCTGCAATTGCACTTTCCGAAATTATTTTAAAAAGACCTATTTTTCCGGTTGCCGAAACGTGTGTTCCGCCGCAAAGTTCTATCGAATCGCCAAATTTTATTACTCTCACCAAATCTCCGTATTTTTCGCCAAATAAAGCCATTGCGCCTTTTTCAACAGCTTCGCTCATTGGCACGGCTCTGTTTTCTTCAAGTAAATTATTTTCGCGAATTTCTTTGTTTACATATTTTTCTACTGCAGCAATTTCTTCATCGCTAAGTTTTTGAAAATGAGAAAAGTCAAATCTCAAATGTTCCGAATCAACCAATGAACCTTTTTGCTCAACATGCGTTCCCAAAATATCTCTCAAAGCTTTGTGCATAAGATGTGTGGCCGAATGGTTTGCCATTGTAAGTTCTCTTTTTTCACGGTCAACAACTGCTTTGAAAGTATAATGTAAATTTTTAGGTAATTTTTCCGAAATATGAATAATTACATTGTGTTCTTTTTGTGTGTCGAGTATTTGAATTTTTTCGTCGTCGTTTTCAATATATCCGCTGTCGCCGACTTGTCCGCCGCTTTCGGCGTAAAATGGTGTGTAATTAAAAACTAAATGATAAAATGTGTTCTTTTTATCCTGAACTTTTCTGTATTTTGTAATTTTAAGTGTTGTTTCAAAGTGGTCGTATCCTATAAATTCTTCTTTTTCTCCTTCCAAAATAATTGTCCAATCGTCTTTTTCTTCAACAGCTGCGTCTTTTGATCTCAATTTTTGTTGGCTCATTGCAGCTTCAAAATCATTTTTATCTACCAAAAAGTTATTCTCTCTTAAAATTAATTCTGTTAAATCGAATGGAAAACCGAAAGTGTCGTATAAAACAAATGCATCGTTTCCCTTTATTTCTTTTGAATTAATTTTTTTTGCATCGGCCATTAATTTGTCTAAAAGTTTTATTCCGGTTTCAAGAGTCCTTAAAAAGGAATTTTCTTCTTCCATTATAACTTTTTCGATAATATTTTTTTGCGATATAAGTTCGGGATACGATTTTCCCATTACATCAATCAATGTATCAATAAGTTTATAAATAAAAGGCTCGTTCATGTTCAAAAACGTATAACCGTATCTTACGGCACGACGCAAAATTCTGCGAATAACATAACCTGCTCCTGTGTTCGACGGCAATTGACCGTCGGTTATAGAAAACGAAACTGTTCTTAAATGGTCGGCAATTACTCTCATTGCAATATCGTTTTGCATTTTTTTGCCGTATTCTGTTTTTGCAATTTCAGCAATTTTTTTTATTATAGATTGAAAAACATCTGTGTCGTAATTCGATTTTTTATTTTGAACAACCATACAAAGTCTTTCAAATCCCATTCCTGTGTCGACATGTTTTGCAGGAAGATTTTCAAGTTCGCCCGATTTTTTTCTGTTATATTGAATAAATACCAAATTCCAAATTTCAATAACAAGCGGATTATCTTTATTTACAAAATCTCTTCCGGGAATTTTTGCAATTTCGTCGTCTTCTCTCAAATCAATATGAATCTCGGAACATGGTCCGCAAGGTCCTGTTTCTCCCATTTCCCAAAAATTATCTTTTTTGTTTCCCAACAAAATTCTTTCTTCGGGCAAATATTTTTTCCATAAAGTTTTTGCTTCTTCGTCGGCTTCTGTTCCATCGTCTTTTGAGCCTTCAAAAATTGTGGCATAAAGTTTTGTTTTATCAATTTTAAGAACTCCGGTTAAATATTCCCAAGCCCAATCAATTGCTTCAGATTTAAAATAATCGCCAAACGACCAATTTCCAAGCATTTCAAACATTGTGTGGTGATAAGTGTCGTGGCCCACTTCTTCCAAATCGTTATGTTTTCCGGAAACTCTCAAGCATTTTTGCGAATCGGCAATTCTTGAAATATCAGTTTTTTTATTTCCGAGAAATATATCTTTGAATTGGTTCATTCCGGCGTTTGTGAACATTAATGTCGGGTCATCTTTCACAACCATTGGTGCAGAAGGAACTATTTTATGGTTTTTTGATTCAAAAAAATCTAAAAATGATTTTCTAATTTCTGTTGATTTCATATTAATATTTTGCAATTGATTATTGTGTATATTTTGCTTTTTTTTATTTATAAATAGCACTTTATGCTAACAATCTTTTTTTGAATTGCAAAAATAGAAAAATTTTGTCAAACACTATCAGCACAGAAAATAATTCTTTTTAACAATATTTATGTTAAGGATTTGTTAATATTTATGAAATTTCTAAGTTCAACAGAAAAACTATTTAATATATATGTATATTTGCAAAATATAATTTTTGGTTTTTAATTAAATGTTATAAAAAATAATTAATGTTTAATAGACTGAAATTAAGGATAATGAATCCGGTTCAGTTTTTGTAACCTTAATTGTTAATAACTTTTTAAAAATAAATTTGTAAAGTAATAAGGACTTTCAGGTTTTTCAACCCGCTGAAAGTCAGATTGATGTAGTTTTTGTGAAACTTTTTTAAAAAAAAATCGTAAGAGTTTGGGTTCAAACAGTGAGCAAAAAACTTGTTTTTTTAATATAAATTTTTACATTTGCATAGCATTAATCAAATAATCAAATTTTAATTGTTTTTTAAAATATTGATTATTTGGGTTCTAACTAAAAAAAATAATTATGGGTAAGTTTATTTATCAATTTAATCATGCAACTTTAATGTATGAAAAAATTGAAAAAAAATTTTCGACAACATTTGTGAGAGAGATTCTCCCGCAAATTGTTCTTTCAATTGTTTTTGGAATATCTCTTTTTTATTTTTCATCAAGATATTTCTCATCTCCGGAAGAAAAAGCTCTTTTAGATAAAAGCAGAGACATCAAATTGAAATTTGAATTACTTAATAAAGATATTGATAAATCGGCTTATTTACTCAACACTCTTGAAAAAAGAGACGACAATGTATATCGAATGGTTTTTGAAGCCGATCCTTTATCGGAAGATCAAAGAAGAGCCGGTTTTGGAGGTTCCGACAGATATGCATATTTAAGCTACTATGAAAATTCCGAATTACTTATAAACACAACCAAAAAAGTAGATATTCTCTCCAAAAGAATGTTGATTCAATCTGAATCATACAAAGACGTGATGAACATGGTTAATAACAAAGAAGAAATGGCTGCTTGCATTCCTGCAATTCAACCAATTGCTTTAGATAAATTAACTCGTTTCGGTTCTCCGTTTGGAAGAAGATTACATCCGATTTTGCATATTTGGAAAATGCATACCGGAATTGACCTTACAGCACCTACAGGAACAGAAATTCATGCTGCCGGAGACGGTATTGTTTTCAAAGCCGGATATTCAGGCGGATACGGAAATTGCATAAGATTAAATCACGGATTCGGATATGTTACTGTTTACGGGCATTTAAGCAAAATTCTTGTTCGTCCCGGACAAAAAATTAAAAGAGGCGATGTTATCGGCTTAGTTGGAAGCACAGGTTTGTCAACATCACCGCACCTTCATTACGAAGTTCGTGTAAACGGCGAATTTGTTGACCCTATTAATTTTTATTATAACGACATGACCGACGAAGAATATCAAAAAATGCTTGAATCTTCTTCAACTTCAGATACTCATATTTATGAATAAAGAAAATTATTGTAATATTTTAATGAAGCTCTTCGGTAATATCGAAGAGCTTTTTTTCTTGAAACTAAATGTTTAATTTTAAGATGTTTATGAAAACGCCATTTTTTTTGACTGTTATTACCGTTTTAATAGCAACTTCTTGTAATTTTTCTCAATCCAAAGAAAATTCTTCAAATTATAAAAATGAAGATTCTATAAAAATTGAAATAGATTCTTTTTTAATCAAAAATAAAATTATCAACCAAACTTATTTGGGAAACGAAAAAAGAAATTATTACGGAGATATTGCTCCGGATACTTTACAAATTATTTGGAAACTTGCGTTGGGAACCGGACAAACAAGAGTGGGAAGCAAAATTTTAACTTGGTCGGGTGCCGGTTGGACCGGACAACCGTTAATTGTTAAAGAAGACAGCATAACATATCTTATTCAAGGAACTTACAACCACAACATGTTGAAAATCAGAGAGAAAGATGCAAAAATAATTTGGGCTAAAGATTTTGGCGACGTTATCAAAGGAACCGGAACAATTTTTTACAACAAAAATGCCGAAGATGAAAACAATAAACTCGTTATTCTGCAAGGAAGCAGACAAGGCTTTAACACAAGTTTTCGACAAAATATTATTACAAGCTACCGTGCAATTTCCTATTTTACAGGAAAAGAACTTTGGTCTTTAAACAGCAAACTTACAGAAAGTTACAGTAGAGATGTTGACGGTTCTTCTTTAATTATTAACGATACAGCTTATATTGGATTAGAAAATGCAATTTTTACTGTTTTTAATCCAAATCCAAAATTTTCGTCACTGAAAGACGGAATTATTCAGCCAAAAGTATACGAAGAACATTCGTTGTACGAAGAAAACGATATTAAACTTCACGGAGGAAATCTTGTTACAGAATCATCGCCTTCACATCTTTTAAATCATATTTATATTACATCGGGTTCTGGCCATGTTTACGGCTATAATTTAAAAACACGAAAAATAGATTGGTCATTTTTTACGGGTTCCGATATGGACGGTTCGCCAACTGTTACCGACGATAATTGTATACTAATTTCTCTCGAAAAACAATATATTCCCGGTCCCGGAGGAGTTTTTAAATTAGACCCTTCGCAAAGTTCTGATTCTTGCGTAAAATGGTTTTTTCCGGTTCAAAGCATTCATTTTGCTTTTTGGGACGGCGGAATTATCGGTTCTGTTTCTGTTAACGACAGTTACAGAAAAAATGATGATGAAATTCCAAACTTAGCAGCTTTTTCAGCAATCGACGGAAATCTTTATGTTGTGAACACAAAAAAAATTACCGGCAAAAAAGTTATAGGGCCCGATAATAAAACACTTTATGATACGCCCGAATTGGTTTTTAAATACAAAATTACAGAATCAATTTCAACACCAATAATTGTTGGAAATAAGATTATTGCTGCATCATATTCCGGAATTTATTTGTTTGAATTTGATAAAAATCTGAATTTTAAATTAATTTCGCATATTGATATTGGCTCAACAGAAGCAACGCCGATTGTGAATAACGGACGAATTTATGTTGCTACAAAAACAGGATATTTATATTGTTTGGGAAGAAAATAATTTTTTATTGTGAAAAATAAAATTATCATAATAGCTATAATATTTTTTGTTTCGTGTAAACAAACTCAAATTGTTTTTCCGTTGGAAGCCGGAAAATTAACTAAAGAATATCTCGAAAAACCGGCAAAATCAGACAGAAAATATAAAAATAATATTTTAATTATTGAAGGAAGGATTTCGCAAGTTTATACAAATAAAAATAATCAATCGATTTTGATTTTGGCAAATGTTAAAGATAAATACGGAGTATCGTGTACTTTGAAAATGACAGAGAAAATTTCTGAACCTTTCAGACAATATCAACTTGTTGAGATTAAGGGACTTTGCACCGGATTTAAAGAAAATGTAATAATGGAAAATTGTGTAATTCTGTATAAGTAAAAAAATTATTAAAAAAAGTAAAATTTGTTTGAAATTTTTCTTGAAAAAAACAATGTTAATGCTACCTTTGCAAATCTTTATTTAATTGGTTGTTAAAGATGAAATATCCGTTTATATCTCTCTAAATAAAAAAGAATGATTATAAAGGATATTCCTATCAGACCTTTGAAGTTTTAAAATACAAACTGATGAAAAAGAAAATAAAATCAGCACTAATTTCAGTTTACAAAAAAGAAGGTTTAGATAATATTGTTTCTGAACTAAAACGCTTAGGAATAGTTATTTATTCAACAGGCGGAACTCTCGAGTATTTGAATCAAAAAGGAATTGAAGCAACCGCAGTTGAAGAACTCACAAAATATCCTTCAATTTTGGGAGGAAGAGTTAAAACACTTCATCCTAAAGTATTTGGAGGAATATTGGCAAGAAGAGATAATGAAAACGACAAATTGCAACTTGCAGAATATCAAATTCCGGAAATAGATTTGATAATTGTTGATTTATATCCGTTTAAAGAAACTTTAGAAGCGCAAAAAAGCGAACAAGAAATAATAGAAAAAATAGATATTGGCGGAATTTCACTAATAAGAGCAGGAGCGAAAAATTTTAGTGATGTATTAATAATTTCATCTTCAATTCAATACAAAGAATTATTTCAAATATTGAATAATAATAACGGAGAAACAACAATTGAAACAAGAAAAAAGTTTGCCGGCGAAGCATTTACAGTTTCATCGGAATACGACAAAGAAATAAATTCGTTTTTTATCGGGGAAAGCAAAATATTAAAATACGGCGAAAATCCGCATCAAAAAGCGAAATTTATCGGCGATTTTGATAAAATATTTGAGCAAATTCACGGAAAAGAAATTTCATATAATAATCTTTTGGATATTGATGCAGCCATCGGAATTATATCAGAATTTAACGAAACAACTTTCGCTGTTTTAAAACACAATAATCCTTGCGGATTAGCATCACGAAATACACTTTTGGAAGCTTGGAAAGATGCATTGGCAGGCGACCCTGTTTCTGCATTTGGAGGTGTAATTGTTACAAATAAAACCGTTGACGACCAAACGGCAGAAGAAATAAATAAAATATTTTTTGAAGTGATAATTGCTCCCGGATATTCCGAAAAAGCATTAGAATTTCTTAAACAAAAGAAAAACAGAATTATTTTAATTCAGAAAGAGCAAGTTGAAAATCAAAAGTTAGTAAGAACAGCTTTAAACGGTTATCTCGAACAAGATAAAGATTTAAAAACAGTTACTGAAGCCGATTTAAATTTTATTACAAATACAAAACCGACAAAAGAACAAATTTACGAATTGATTTTTGCAAATAAAATTGTGAAACACACAAAATCAAACGCAATTATTCTTACAAAAAACAAACAGCTAATTGCAGGCGGAGTTGGGCAAACATCACGAGTTGATGCACTAAAACAAGCAATTGACAAAGCACATAATTTTAGTTTCAATTTAGAAGGAGCAATTATGGCATCAGATGCATTTTTTCCTTTTTCCGATTCGGTTGAAATTGCTCACAAAGCAGGAATAAATGCAATAATTCAGCCCGGAGGCTCAATTAGAGATAACGACACAATAGACTATTGCAACCAAAATAATTTGGTTATGGTCTTCACAGGAATCAGACATTTTAAACACTAATAAAACAGATATAGCAACAAAAAATGGGATTATTTGATTTTTTAAGCAAAGAGATTGCTATCGATTTGGGAACTGCAAACACAATAATCATCGAAAACGATAAAATTGTAGTAGACGAACCTTCAATAGTTGCAATTGATGACTCAACGGGAAAACTCGTTGCCATTGGTCATAAAGCACAACAAATGCACGGAAAAACTCACGAGAGTATCAGAACAATCAGACCGCTGAGAGACGGTGTAATTGCCGATTTTAAGGCAGCTGAACTGATGATGAAAGAAATGATTAAAATGGGAACTTCAAAATCTCGTTTTTTCACTCCTTCAATCAGAATGGTTGTTTGTATTCCGTCAGGAAGTACAGAAGTTGAAGTAAGAGCTGTTAGAGATTCTTCAGAACATGCAGGAGGAAGAGAAGTTTACATGATTTATGAACCGATGGCTGCTGCACTTGGTATTGGAGTTGATGTTGAAGCACCCGAAGGAAACATGGTTGTAGACATTGGAGGCGGAACAACAGAAATTGCAGTAATTTCTCTTGGAGGAATCGTTAGTAATCGTTCAATCAGAATTGCGGGAGACGATTTTACTCAAGATATTCAAGAATATATGCGTCATCAACATAACATAAAAATTGGCGAAAGAACCGCAGAATCTATCAAAATAAATGTTGGCTCGGCATTACCCGAATTAGATAATCCGCCTGCAGATTTTATCGTTAGAGGTCCTCATCAAATGACAGCTCTTCCGGTTGAAATTCCTGTTTCATACCAAGAAATTGCTCATTGTTTAGATAAATCTTTGGCTAAAGTAGAATCGGCAATTTTAAATGTTTTAGAAAGAACTCCACCGGAATTATATGCCGATATTTACAAAAACGGAATTTATTTAGCCGGCGGCGGTGCTTTATTAAGAGGTTTAGATAAAAGATTAATGGATAAAACAGATATTCCTGTTCATATTGCAGAAGATCCTTTACATGCAGTTGCAAGAGGAACCGGAATTGCACTAAAAAATATTCACAGATTTAATTTCTTAAGAAGAGAATAAGTAATAAGACAAAATTATTTGTGTAATGCAAATAATTTAATTGCAAGATATTTTGAATTTTACTTTTTCTAATGTCTAAATACTTATGTCTAATTACTTAATATAACAAACCGCGAAAATGAGGAATTTGCTGAGGTTAATAATAACTTATAATTTTTTTATTGTTTTTTTGATTTTTGAATTCATTTCGGTTTCATTAACAATTAATAACAGTAGATCAAAATTGGGAGTTTTTATGAGTTCGGCAAATTCGCTTTCCGGATTTTTTCAAGAAAAAACAACAGGAATTTCCAAATATTTTAATCTGAGAAAAGATAACAGATTATTAATTAAAGAAAATCAATCTTTAAATAACAAAATTGCATATTACGGAAATATTGTAGAATCTGAATCCGAAAGGGTTAACGATGAGAGTTTTACATATATGACTGCCGAAGTTGTAAAAAATTCTGTTTTCAATACTTATAATATTTTAACAATAAATAAAGGAAGCGAAGACGGAGTAGCTCCAGACATGGCTATAGTTTCTTCTGCCGGAATTGTAGGCATAACCGCAAAAACCGGCAAACATTACACTACTGTTGTTTCTGTTTTAAATTCAAAACTTGGAATAAGCGCCAAGTTGAAAAAAAGCGATTTCTTCGGGTCTGTTAGTTGGGATGCCGACGATTACAGATATGTTTATTTAACAGAAATTCCGGATCACGCTTTGGTAAAAAAAGGCGATACTGTTGTTACCAGCGGATTTTCTTCCATTTTACCAAAAAATATTATTATTGGTTTTGTTGAAAAAATTGAAAAGGTTTCCGAAAACAATTTTTTCAAAATAAAAGTGAAACTAAGCCAAGATTTTAAATCATTACGCTATGTTTATATTATTGATATTAAGAACAAAACCGAAAAAGACAGTCTTGAAAACGAAACAAAAGAACAGTTTCAGTTTTAGATTTTACAAATTTTTACTACAATTATCAAGAAATTTATTTGCGTTTTCGCGAATTGTTTTCTCAATCATTCCTCCAAAAATCTTAAATGCTAAAGGCAGTTTACTCTTAATTTCAATTTGATTATCTAAAACTGTTAATTCTCCTTCTATTTTAAAACCTTTTGCAGATACAGAAAATGTTGAAATATATCCGTTCCAAGTATGAACCAAATTTGAAAGTTCATTTTTGTGTTTTTCTTTGAGAATTTCCAAATTACTTTTTACGCAGTTTAGAGCTTGTTCTCGTGTTAATTTATGGTCGATTATTATTATCATTTTTTTTCGTCAAATTTAAATAAATATACTTAATGCAATAAATAATATTATAACAGATTTATTTCAAAATTATCCGAATCGAAAAACGCATTTTTTCCAAAAGGAATTATAGCCTGATTATCAATATGTCCGAATGAAAATCCGTAAGAAACCGGAACATTTATTTTATCGGAAAAATCGTTTATTACCTTTGAAATTGACAATGAATTTTCTTTATTCATATTAAAACTGTCGAAATTACATTTATTAAAAACACCGAAAATTATTCCTGCCGAATTTGAAATATTTGTAGATAATAACAGTTGATTTAACATTCTGTCAACTTTATAAGGAGCTTCGTTAATTTCTTCAATAAATAAAAGTTTATCTTTAAAATCGATAAAATAATTTGTTCCGATTAACGAAACTATTAAAGATAAATTTCCTCCGATTAATTTGCCGCTTTTTTCAAACTTTCTTAATGTATATTGCAAAAATTCTTCATTTTCCGAAATATATTTTAGAGATTTTATTTTCTTATTTTTATCTTCTTCTACAAATAAATTATTGAATATTAAACTTGTATACTCGCCAAAATCCGAAACTCCGGCAACTCCGTGATATGTAATCAAATTTGAATGTTTGTATATTGCAAAATTCAGAGCCGTAATATCACTATAACCGACAAAAATTTTGGGATTGTTTCTGATATTCCTGTAATCAATAAGATTTAATATTCTTGTTGAACCGTAACCGCCTCGAATACACATTATTGCTTTAACACTTTTGTTTGAAAACATTCGGTTTAATTCAAATGCACGGTCGAAATCTTTTCCTGCCAAATATCCGTTTTTATCCAAAATACTATTTTCGTAAAACGGTTCAAAGCCCAATAATTCGATGTTTTTTACTGCTTTATGAAGTTTTTCTTCGTTAACAAAACCGGCAGGACTAATGAGTGCTATTTTGTCTCCTTTTTTTAAAAGCTTTGGTTCAATAATTTTCATTTTTCATTTATTAGTTTTGATATTTTATTGATTTTTATTCATTTATGAAGTGTTAATAATTAATTTATAAAAATAAAATTTATTTATTAATTTTGTAAACTTACAAATAAGAATTTATTTTGTATATTTTTAAAAATTGTGATAAAACAATATTAATCAAAACCACAAAACATTATGTCAGTAAACAAAGTAATTTTAATCGGAAACGTTGGCAAAGATCCTGAAGTTCAATATGTTCAAGAGAATGTGCCGGTTGCAAAATTTAGTTTGGCAACAAGTGAAACATATAAAAACAAAGAAGGTGTGAAAGTAACAAATACCGAATGGCATAATATTGTTGTTTGGCGCGGACTTGCAAAAGTAGTGGAGCAATATGTTAAAAAAGGAGCAAAATTATATATAGAAGGAAAAATTACAAATCGTCAGTACGAAAAAGACGGAGTTACAAAATATTTTACCGAAATTATAGCTCGCGAATTAACAATGTTGGACAGAGTTCAAGGAGAATCAAGCGATAATCATTCAACACCCGCACCACAAAACGAAACACCCGATTATTCAAAAGATTTTAGTGAAAATGCAGAAGCAGATGATGATTTGCCGTTTTAAAACCTTTTAAATTTTCAAATAATTATAAAAGGAATTTATTATTAACTTAAAATTTTAGTTTTGGACCCCGAGCCTTATCAAATTGGTATTATAATAGAACAAATAATTATAAAACCTTTCTCTGCCGATATTCTAATAGGTTTATCCGCAATAATCGTTCTACTTTTTTTATCGGCACTAATGTCAGGTTCCGAAGTTGCATTTTTTTCTTTATCAATAGAAAAAATTCGTGAAATTAAAAAAGAGAATAGTCCCAAAAATAGATTTTTAATTAAACTGTTAAATAACAAAGAAAAATTATTGGCAACAATATTGGTTGCCAATAATTTTGTTAATGTCGGTATTGTAATTTTATCATCTTGGTTAACAGATATTTCTGTTGATTTTTCGGCAAATCCCGGATTGGAATTTTTGTTTCAGGTAGTAATTATTACATTTTTGATTTTATTTTTTGGTGAAATTTTACCAAAAGTTTATGCAACAACAACTTCAATATCGTTTGCCCGAAAAACATCATATCCTATATTTGTTACATATAGAATGTTTAGTCCTGTTACAAATTTCCTTTTAAAATCCACAACAATTGTAAATAAATATCTTGTAAGAAAAGAAAATGCAATTTCAATAAAAGATGTTTCGCAAGCCTACGAACTTACAGAATCAAACATAAAAGAAGACAAAGAAATACTTGAAGGCATTATAAACTTTACAAATATCGAAGTAAGAGAAATAATGAAACCTCGAATCGACATAGTTGCTGCCGATTTGGAATACGATTTCAATAAATTAAAATCCATGATTCTTGAATCCGGATATTCGCGAATTCCCGTATATGAAGGAACTCACGATACAGTGAAAGGAATTCTGTTTATTAAAGATTTATTACCGCATATTAACGAAAAAGAAAATTTTAAGTGGCAAGAAATTTTGAGGGAACCTTATTTTGTTCCAGAAACAATGAAAATTCATGATTTGCTCGAAGAATTTCAAATAAAGAAAATTCATATTGCTATTGTAACAGATGAATACGGCGGAGTTAAGGGAATTGCAACAATGGAAGATATTATTGAAGAAATTATCGGCGAAATTTCCGACGAAGACGACAACGATGACGAATTATTTATCAAAATTGATGACTATAATTATGTTTTTGAAGGGAAAATTTTATTAAACGATTTTTATAAAGTTCTTTCTATAAAAGAAGATATTTTTGAAAAAGAAAGAGGCGATGCCGATTCATTAGCCGGAATGATACTTGAACTAAAAGGAGAAATTCCGGTTAAAGGAACCGTAATTCCAATAAAAAACTTTACTTTTGTAATTGATTCTTCCGATAACAGAAAAATAAAAAAAATAAAACTCAACCTTAAAAATGAATAAATATTCAATAATTTATATTCCTTTTTTTATTATATTAATTTTCTTGAGTTCATGTGGCGACGTAAGTATTCCAAAACCTCACGGATACATTAGAACCGATTATCCGGAGAAAAAATATCAAACTTTTGATACAAATTATCCTTACAAATTCAAATATCCTGTTTATTCAAAAATAGAAAATGACAGTACGCCAAATGCCGAAAAATATTGGGCAAATATTATATTTCCTTCGTTTAATGCAAAAATTTATATAAGTTACAAAAAAATTAACGGAAATCTTTCCAATTTTGAAGAAGATACACGAAAACTCGCCTACAAACATTCGATAAAAGCAGATGCAATAAATTCTCAAGTTTGGAATAATCCGGAAAAAAAAGTTTACGGTGTTTTATATGAAATTAAAGGTGATGTTGCTTCTCAAATTCAATTTTATCTGACCGACAGTACCACAAACTTTATTAGAGCAGCATTTTATTTTAATGCAATTCCTAACAAAGATTCACTTGCTCCGGCTCTCGAATTTATTCGTAAAGACATTGATGTGATGATTGAATCATTTGAATGGAAAAATAATTAATTTCTCGAAATCAAAATATAATGATTGATATCTTATCCAAAGAGCAAAAAAGAATTGCGGTTCTGGGCGGCGGCAGTTGGGGAACAGCTCTGATGAAACTTATAACCGACAGTTCAAAAAAAGACAGTCAAATAAGTTGGTTTCTCAGAAACGAACAAGACGCAGAAGAATTCAAGCAAACAGGCAGAAATCCCAAATATCTTCAATCTGTAGATTTTTCAAACAAAAATATTTTTTTTTCGTCCAATATAAATGAAATTGTTGAAATATCTGATATTCTTATATTGGCAATTCCATCAGCTTTTGTTCATGAAACTTTGAAAAATATTAATATCGATATAAAAAATAAAATTATAATTTCGGCAGTAAAAGGATTAATTCCAAACGAAAATCTTATAATGGCCGAATATTTTGGCAAATATTTTAAACTCAGCTTACGAAATTTTGTTGTTATAACCGGACCTTGCCATGCCGAAGAAATTGCCTTAGAAAGATTATCTTATCTCACAATTGCTTCGGAAAACTTAAATTTGGCAGGAGAAATTGCTCAATATGTCGACAATCATTATTTAAAGACCGAAATTTCCGACGATATTTACGGAACAGAATATTCTGCTGCTCTAAAAAATGTATTCGCATTAGCTTCCGGAATTGCACATGGTTTGGGTTACGGCGATAATTTTCAGGCAGTTCTTATTTCAAACGCAATTCGCGAAATAAAAAGATTTGTTGATGTTGTTCATCCAATAGGAAGAGATATTAAAAGTTCTGCTTATCTTGGCGATTTACTTGTAACAGCATATTCGCGGTTTAGCCGAAATCATATTTTTGGTACTATGATTGGGAAAGGATATTCGGTAAAAACTGCTAAAATTGAAATGAATATGGTTGCCGAAGGATATTACGGCGTTAAAAGTTTGTATGAAATAAATAAGCAATTCAATATTTTTATGCCTATAACAGAGGCAGTTTTCAATATTTTGTATACAAACAAACCGCCGGCTTACGAAATTAAACTACTAACGGATAAAATCAGATAATTTTTAATGATAAGAATAATATTAATTATTTTAGGCTCAATCTCATTAGTAATGGGAATTATAGGTATTTTTTTACCTGTTTTGCCAACAACACCTTTTTTACTTTTAACAGCCGGATTGTATGCCAAAAGTTCGCCGGTTCTTAATAAAAGACTTTCCGAGCATAAAGTTTTAGGCGAATATATTATCGGATTTAAGCAAGGTATGCGAACAAAAGCAAAAGTTAAGGCTATTTCATTAATGTGGATTATGATTTTGATTTCGGCTTTCGTTTTTGTTTCAAATATATATTTAAGAATATTTTTAATACTCGTTGCAATATCAGTAACAATTTACATTTCGCGTTTACCCGGAAGGCAAGAATAAAAAAAGAGGCTTAGAAAAGCCCCTTTTTTATAATTAAATTTTAAAATTTATTTAGTTTATATTTTTGCTTATTCAACTACAATTTTTTCGGTAATATTTATATTTTCGTTTGAAATTCTTATAAAATAAACACCATTTGCAAAATAAGAAGTATTAAATTCTTCAGTTTGTTTTGTTGAATTGATATTTAAAATTTCTTTTCCTGTAACATTGGTAATTTTGATATTTACGAATGAATTATTTGCAGGTAATTCAATTTTAAAATAATCTTTAGCAGGGTTTGGGAAAATTTTTACTGAATTTGAAATTTCTTTAATTTGAGCAGCACCAAATCCTAAAACTGCATTTTCGCTTTTAATGCTTCCGTAAAATTCATCGGTAACAATACAAGAATAAATTCCTTGGTCAGTTTCTGAAACTCCTGTTATTGTGAGCGTATTTGTAGTAACTCCGGAATTAAATTTTATTAAATCGTCGTATAAATCAACACCGTTTTTTTGCCATCTGTAAGTTAAAGTTCCTTCGCCAACAGCTTCAACAGTAAAAGTTTGATCTGTTCCTGCGATAATACTATATAAGCTTTCGGGTTGAGTTGTAATGTTCAAAATAGTTGCATGCCAAGGTTCGTAACCGTTAATTGCATCATACGCTTCAAAAAATAAATCGTTTCCCGAAAGACAAAATTCTTGAGGATATGAATCAGATGTGCCTGCATTTAAGTCTTTTACAAGAACAGTTCCTCTTTCGGTTCCGTCAGTTCTCCAGAATTCACTTCCGTAATCGAGTGAATATGCACTAAAAAATAATTTATCTTTTATTATGATAAATCCCCAAGGAGATGAACTGCTTGAACCGGAATATATATCTTTTAACATGTATGTTCCTTCAGAGGTTCCGTCGGAAACCCAAAGTTCGGTTCCGTTAATGCCGTCATTGGCTTGGAAATAAAGTTTATCGCCAAATATAATGAAATCCTCAAGTCCTGACCCTGAACTGCCTTCATAAATATCTTTAATCATAACGGTTCCTTGCTCGGTGCCGTCAGTTTTCCACAATTCTTTTCCAAAATTTGCACCTGCATCACCTGCTTTGAAATACATTGTCCAAACATTTGGAGTATAATATGAAGGACCGGAATTGTCTGTTCCTGCAGCAATATTTTTAAGAATGTGAGTTCCGTCAGCGGTTCCGTCTGTAATCCATGTTTCAATTCCGTAATCGTCGGATTCTGATGTAAAAACTAATTTATCTCCCCAAACGGTAAATTTGGGTTCGCTCGGTTCGCCGTTATCTGATGCTGAAATATCTTTAAGCATAACAGTTCCTTCGAGCGTTCCGTCTGTAACCCAAGGTTCAAGACCGGTTGTTCCGTCGTTAGCAACAAAATATACTTTTCCGTTGAAAAGTGTTGTTCCGGCAATTAGTGAACCAATATCCGTAGGATTAATTTCTTTCAATAATGCAGTTCCGTCAGTAGTTCCGTTACTAACCCATAATTCATGGTTTCCGTTTGTTACTCCGTCAACTCCGCCGTTTTGAGCACGAAATACGAATTTTCCGTTTACCTCTTTAAAATAAGCTGTTGCCGAACTATTTCCGGGATAAATTTCTTTTACTAAAACAGTTCCGTCTGTTGTTCCGTCGCTTTTCCAAAGTTGGCGGTCTAAAACTCCGTCATCGCCGTTGAAATATATCATATCGTTGAATATGATGTATCCAATTTCGTCTGATGCAAAATCAACTTCTTTAACCATTACAGTTCCGTCTGTTGTTCCGTCTGTTGACCAAAATTGGTTATTTGCTCCAAAAAAAACCTTTCCTTTATATTCAAAAAATACGGAAGGATAGCTGCTTCCTGTTCCGGGAATAATATCTTTTAATAGAGTTTGTGAATATCCTGCATTGGAAATTAATATTAATGCCAAGGCTAAAATAAATTTTTTGTAGATTCTTTTCATAATAAAAATTTTTAGTTTATAAATATTAATAATTATTATTGCTAATACAATAAGGCACTAATTTACAATAATAAATTTAAATGTCTTTAAGCCTTTATCAACAGAATATACATTTTTATCAAAAAAAAAGAAGCATTAATTTTAATGCCTCTTTTTATATTTTTTTTTGGAAAAATTATGCAATACCCGAAAATCCCATAAAAGCCAATGCAAGTAAACCCGCAGTAATAAAGGAAATAGGAACACCTTTCATTCCTTCCGGAATATCGGATAAATCCAACTGTTCTCTAATTCCCGCAAATATTGTTAAAGCAAGTGCAAAGCCTATTGATGTTGCAATTGCGTAAACTGTGCTTTTTATTAAATCAAAACCTTCGGTGCTGACAGCTAAAATTGCAACTCCCAAAACTGCACAGTTTGTTGTAATTAACGGTAAATATATTCCGAGTGCTTGATAAAGCGAAGGACCGGTTTTTTTCAGAATTATTTCAACCAACTGAACAAGTGCTGCAATTACCAAAATGAATGTAATTGTTTGCATGTATTGTATCGAAAATTCCTCAAGTATATATCTTTGAATAAGATAAGTTACAATTGTTGCAATTGTAATTACAAAAACAACTGCACCGCCCATGCCTAAAGCAGTTTCTATTTTTTTTGATACTCCGAAAAACGGACAAACTCCCAAAAATTTTGCTAAAACTACGTTATTAACAAAAATTGCCGATATAATAATTAAAATGTATTCCATCTATCTGTTTTTAATGAAGTTTATATTTTTTGTGCCGATTTTTTATTTAATCTGTTTACAATTGCAATTAAATATCCCAAAACAATGAAAGCGCCGGGTGCTAATACGAATACAAGAGATCCGTCGCCTTTATATATTGATATGTTAAACATTGAGCCGCTTCCTAAAATTTCTCTTATTGCACCCAAGATTGTAAGTGCAAGCGAAAATCCGAGACCCATTCCGGCTCCGTCGATAATTGAATCTAAAACATTATTTTTTGATGCATAAGCTTCTGCTCGTCCTAAAATAATACAGTTCACAACAATTAGAGGAATGTATAAACCCAAAATTGCAAATAAGTCAGGAACATAAGCCTGCATTGTTAATTCAACAATTGTTACAAATGAAGCAATAATTACAATAAATGAAGGAATTCTTACTTTATCTGGAATCAAATTTTTTACCATCGAAACAACGGCATTCGACATTATCAAAACAAATGTTGTAGCCAATCCCATTGCAAGTCCGTTAATTGCAGATGTTGTTGTTCCAAGTGTTGGGCAAAGTCCCAAAAGCATTACAAACACTGCGTTTTCTTTGAAAAAACCTTTTGTGAAATTATTCAGTTTGCTCATATTTTTTGTTTTTTGACAGATAAATTTCTGTAATTTTTTAATCGAATTAAAAACTTTTATTTTTTTATTTTACTGAAAGCAATTGATGCTCTGTTTATTGCATCGCAAAAAGCACGAGAGCTAATTGTTGATGCTGTAATTGCATCAATTTGTCCACCGTCTTTTTTTACTTTTATATTTTTCGGACTGTTATCGGAATTAAAAATCGGAATTATTCCGTTGAATTGGTTGCTCCAATCTGATTTTGATTTTTGCATTTTATCGCCAAGTCCGGGAGTTTCTTTATGATCCAAAACAGAAGTGTTTTTTATGCTTCCGTCAGGCTTAAAACCAACCATAACCCAAACTTCGCCGCTAAAACCTTTTTTTGAATAAGATTTTATTGCAATTCCAACTATATTACTTCCTTTTTTTGCCGGAAAACATTCAAGTGAATCATTTTGAGCAATTTCAATCATTATTTTTTCTTCAATAGGATTATTATCAAAATCGGCGACTACTTCTTTTATTGCATTTTTCTGTTTTTCGAGTTTTGCTTTTTCTATCGGTCCTTTTGTAGCTTGATAAACAAATGCCAATGCTGTTGATGCAATTGCCGATATTATAAATAATACGACAAGCATATTTTTAAATGTTGATTCGGTTTTTGATGCCATTTTTCTATTTATAAAAAATGTTGTTAAATAGATTTATATTTTTTGTTTTTCTCCAAAACGTTTTGGTTTCAAATATGTGTTAATCATTGGAGTAAGTCCGTTCATAATTAAAATTGCAAAAGAAACTCCTTCAGGAAATGCTCCGAATGCTCTTATTATTACCGTTAACATTCCAATTCCGATACCGTAGATTATCATTCCTTTTTTGCTCATTGGCGATGTAACATAATCCGTTGCCATAAATATTGCTCCCAATAAAACTCCTCCTGTGAGAATATTAAATATTGGTCCGGTAAATCTTTCGGGATTTCCTAATGAAAGTATTTCTGTAAATATTGCAATTGTAACTATAATTGAAACAGGAATGTGCCAAGTTATTATTTTTCGGAAAAGCATATATGCAAATCCTATTAATAAAGCAATTGCAGATATTTCTCCTAACGAACCGCTCATGTTTCCCAAAAACATTTGTAATTGGTCGGGCAATCCTTGTATTTCGCTAATTTTAACCCCGTTTCTTATTGCTTCTTTTACAATTCCAAGTGGTGTTGCTCCTGTAGTTACGTCCATATACGGAAGAAGTTTTTCGGTAATTGCACTTGGTTTTGGCCAGCTTGTCATTTGAACCGGAAACGAAATTAACATGAAAATACGTGCTGCAATTGCCGGATTAAAAATATTGTTTCCTAAACCGCCAAATGATAATTTTGAAACTGCAATTGCAAAAAATGAGCCTACAATTATTATCCACACAGGCAAATTGCTCGGGACGTTAAATGCTAACAGTAAACCTGTTATTGCGGCAGAACCGTCAAGTATTGTATTTTCTTTTTTTAGAATATATTTTGTTATAAGATATTCAAAAACTATTGCTGAAACAACCGAACTTGTTGTTAATATTAGTGCTCCAAGTCCGAAAAAATATATTGAAACAAGTAATGTAGGAATTAATGCAATTAAAACACCGTACATAAGTTTTTTAACTGTTTCTTTTCCGTAAATGTGCGGTGAGGGTGATACAAATAATTTGTTCATATCTTTTTATATTTATTTCTTTTAAAAATATTTTAATTTCTTCTTGCTCTGATTAATTTTCCTACTTCAAATTTTCCAAGTCTGATATAATCGAGTATAGCTCGTTCCGACGGGCATGTGTAACTGCATGAGCCGCATTCTATACAATCCATTATTTTTTCTTTCTCATTTCTTGCGTATTCTTTTTTTACTGCTAAAGTCATTAACAGAAAAGGTTCAAGACCCATCGGGCAAACTGAAACGCATTTTGAACATCTTATGCAAGGCTGTGTTTTTTTTCTTGCAGATTCTTCTTCTCCTATAACAAGAATTCCCGATGTTCCTTTTGTTATGGGAATATCTGTATTTAAAATTGCTTTTCCCATCATTGGACCGCCGTTAATTATTTTTCCGGTATTTTCAGGAAGTCCGCCGGCTGCTTCAATAAGATTTGCAATTGGAGTTCCTATTCTTACTTTGAAATTTGACGGTTTTGACAAGAATTTTCCGGTAACAGTTACAATTCTTTCAAAAAGCGGTTTGTTTTTTTGAATTGCTTCATAAACGGCAAAAGCTGTTCCTACATTTTGAACTACAGTTTGAACGTCAATAGGTAATCCGCCTGAAGGAACTTCTCTTTTTAAAACAGCTTTTATTAATTGTTTTTCTCCGCCTTGCGGATATTTTACTTTTAATGCTATAATTTCTATTCCTTCGTGTTTTGTTGATAATTCTGTTAAATAAGATATTGCATCTTTTTTATTATTTTCAATTCCGATAAATGCTTTTTCAACTTTAAGAGCTTTCATAAGAATTTTTGTTCCAATAAGTATTTCTTCGCCGTGTTCGAGCATAAGTCTGTGGTCGGATGTTAAAAAAGGTTCGCATTCAACACCGTTTATTAAAAGCACTTCGGCCGTTTTTCCTTTTGGAAGAGTTAGTTTTACTTGTGTCGGGAATGTTGCTCCGCCAAGTCCTACAATTCCGGATTCGGAAATTTTCTTTATTATTTCTTCTCCCGATAATTTTATTTCTGTAATAATTTCGGAACTTCTGTCAATTGTTTCAATCCATTCGTCGTTTTCTACGGCAATCAAAACTGCTTCTTTTTTGTATCCGCTTGTATCGCTAATACTTTCGATTTTTGTAATTTTTCCCGAAACGGGTGAATGTATGTTTGATGAAACAAAACCTCCGCTCACGGCAATAATTTGTCCAACTTTAACTTGGTCGCCTTTGTTAACGATAACCTTCGCGGGAGCACCGATATGTTGTGAAATTGGCACTGAAATATTTGCCGGAATTTGCAATGTTTCAATTTTTTTGTCTGCCGTAATTTTATTTTCCGGAGGATGAACTCCGCCTTTTGAAAATGTTTTTAACATATTATTCTGTTTGAACTTTTGTTAATATTTTTATATCCAAAATGGATTTATTTAGTATTTTACTGTTCCACACTTGTTTCTGCTTCCGATTTTTCTTTTGGAACTGAAATTTTTCTTGCAGGAAAATTTAATTCCAAAATTGAATTTGTCGGGCATTCAGTAACACATTTCCTGCATAATTTACAAGCAATCGGGTCGATATAAGCAAGGAAATTATTTATTACAATTGCATCGTGCGGACAAACTTTAACACATTTTCCGCAACCGATACAAGCTACCACGCATGCTTTTTTTGCAGGTGCTCCTTTGTCTTCATTCAAACACGAAACATAAATTCTTTTCCCTTTTGGTCCGAGAGGTCGTAATTCGAGAAGATTTTTTGGACAAACTTCTACGCATTTGTTGCATGCAGTGCATTTATCGTCGATAATTTCCGGAAGCAATGTTACAGGATTCATAAATATTGCTTCAAAATTGCAAACTTCAACACATTCACCGAGTCCCAAACATCCGTATTGACAATCGGTGTCGCCGGAATAAAGATTTGAAATAATTGTACAGTTTTGTGCTCCGTCGTAAATGTTTGTTCGGTTCCTGTTTGCAGGCGAACCGTTGCATCTTAATACAGCAATTTTTTTAACTTTTTCTGTAGAAGTTCTGCCAAGAATTTCGGCAACTTTTTTCATTGTTTCGTTTCCCCCAACCGGACAAAAAAGTTTGTCGAGACTTTCGGAGTTTACGCAAGCTTCGGCAAAATTTCTACATCCTGCATAACCGCAACCGCCGCAATTTGATGCAGGTAAAGATTCTTCAACTTGGTCTATTCGCGGGTCTTCGAATACTTTAAATTTTTGTGATGCCCAATAAAGAATTATTGCGGAAACAATTCCCACCGAGCTTATTGTAATTATTGTTGCTGTTACTATTTCGTTCATATATTTTTTCTTTTTTTAAAGATAAAACATCTATTTTTTGAATTTTAAAATCTTTTTTTTACCGAAAATGCAAATGTTTTTTTTATTTTATCTCTTTTCATATATAAGATTAAATAATAAGGAATTAATATTCCTAAAGAAATTAAACCCGAAATTAATTCATTTTTTGTGATTGAAATTAATGTTATAAGCGTAAAAATTACAAATAAGAAGGGCAATAAATATCCTAATAATAATGCTCTAAAACCCAATGATTGGCTATAAAAAACATCTACTTCTTCATTAATAATATAATCCGAGTAGTTTTCGGTATTGATTTCTATAATTTTTTCTTCGACATCGGAAATATTGCATGCACTTTTTAGAGTGCAAGATAAACAAGCAGCTTTTGAAATAATGCTGACAAAAATCCTGTTTTCATGTATTTCTTTTATAAATCCTTGATGTTCTATTTGATTTGACTCATACATTGGTCGGTAATTTTGAGATGCAAATTAAGTTAATGCGAATTATATTATTTATGTTTTTAAGCAGTTAAAACTTATTTGTATTGATTTTAAATAGATTTTTTTTTAATACAAACCAATTTGCAAATATTTTTTTTAACTAAATTTGTAATTATAATGTTAAACACATTCATAATACTATGATAAGAAAAGAGATAATAATTCCGGTTGCAATAATATTGCTTACTGTAATTTTTGCATCTGTTTCTGCTTTTGTTTTTTTTTCAAAAGGGAAATCGAAGTTTTGGGTTTCACAAAAAATGAAAATAGGAGCAGTTCTGTTAACATTATGCGTAATAACAGTTCAACCTTCGTGTAAACAGCAAGTTACTTGCTATGATGTTGCAAGAACAAATAATTTTGTTGTAGAAACAGATTCCGCAGGAAAAATAAATTTGGATATTTCTGAAAACAATAAAATTACCGGAAAGATTTATTTAAGAGATGTTTCCAATTATTCTTTTAAAATTGCAAACACAGGTTCAATCGAAAAAAATTTATTTAAAGGTGCTGTAATGCCTTCCGACGGTGTTTTTAATTCTACTCAAGAAAACTTTTTCGTTGAAATTGATAAATCAATAAAACCGGGTGAATACAGTATTTCATTTTTTCCTGTAAGTATTGAATTACAAGGAGAATACGGCAATTGGGATTCATTTATTTTGAATATTAAATAAACAGTAGAAATTGTATTTATTAAATTGAATAGCTTTTTTCCAAAAATTTAAAATTAAAATTAAAATTAAAATAATTTTTTACTTACAATCGTTTATTAAAAAAGATATATTTGAATTAAATTTGGAAAATAAACTTTAGTAACAAAATTAAAATTAATGATAAGAAAAGAAATATTAATTCCTGTTGCAATTATTTCGCTTACAGTTGTTTTTGCGTCAGTTTCCGTTTTTGTATTTTTCTCAAAAGGAAAATCAAAATTTTGGATTTCTAAAAAAATAAAAATCGGTGCGGTGTTGTTAACTTTAAGTGCAATTAGTGTTCAACCTTCTTGCCGACCTTTTGTTACTTGTTATGATCCTGTAATGCCCAATCAATTTGTGTTGGATAACGACTCGTTAAATAATATTAACCTTGATATTTCCGAAACCAATAAATTAACCGGAATTATTTATAGCAGAGAAGGAACCGAATTTTCTTATAACATTTCCGATACAAGTTCAACTGCAAATGTATTGTTTAAAGGTGAAGTTTTCCCGACCGACGGAGTTTTTGATTCTTCGCAAGAAAACTTCTTTGTTGAAATTGACACTTCAATTAATCCGGGTCAATATCGAATTTCTTTTTTCAATAAAAGTGTTGAACTTCAAGATGAATACAGCGGTTGGGGAATTTATCTCTTGAATATTAAATAAATTGAAAAAGTTAAAACTACCTCATATTTCAATCGAGCTTACTTCTGTATGTAATTTAAACTGCAGATATTGCTACAATTATTGGAAATCACCTTTTTATCAAGAAAAAAAAGTTTTTAATTCTTATAAAAAAGCTAAATCAACCCTAAAACAACTTTTTAAAATTGCCGACGTTGAATTTGTTACTTTTACAGGCGGCGAACCGTTTCTTTCCGAGCGATTTGCCGAAATTGTTTTGTTAACTCGTCTTAAAAATAAATCGGTTACAATTATTACAAACGGAAATTCCGCATCAAATGCCGATTACGATTTAATGAAAAAATTTGGAGTCGGATTGTTTGAATTGCCTTTGCATTCCGCCAAGCCTGAAATCCACGATTTTCTTACAGAAATTAATGGTTCGTGGCAAAAATCGCTTAATTCTATAAAATATTTATTGTCGATAAATGTTGATGTTGTTGCAGTTATTGTTATTACAAAACAAAATTATAGAGAAATTGGAGAAACTTTAAAATTTATTAAATCGTTGGGAATTAATCGTATAATGTTAAATCGTTTTAATATCGGAGGAAAAGGAATTTCTGAAAATGATAATTTGGAATTAACAAAAGAAGAAATTAATTTTTGTTTTAAAGAAGCTTCAAAAATAGGGAAGGAGTTGAAACTTTCGTTAAGTTCAAATGTTTGCAGTCCTTTGTGTATCGTAAATCCGAAGGAATATACAAATATATATTTTACAAAATGCTCGCCCGAAGTTGAAAAACGACCTTTAACAATTGATATTGACGGGAATTTACGATTTTGCAACCATTCTCCTACAGTTTTGGGAAATATTTTTACCGATAAATTGAATGAAATGTTTGAATCGGAAAATGCAAAACAATGGAAAAATGTTGTTCCGGATTATTGCAGTTCTTGCGATTTGTTTTCAA